>VHCZ01000003.1 GCA_016871535.1 Verrucomicrobiota bacterium | reverse complement strand
TGGGCCGGCTCTGGATCGGCTTCCTGCTGGCCGTGATGGCGGCAGGTCTGTGGGCCTACGTCTGGCAATGTGTCCATGGCCTCAAAGTGACCGCCATGCGCGAGTACATCTCCTGGGGCGTGTACATGACCAACTTCGTCTTCTTCATCGGCGTCAGCCATGCAGGAACGCTGATTTCCGCCATCTTGAGAGTGACCAACGCGGAGTGGCGCCGTTCGATCACTCGCATGGCCGAAGCGATCACGGTCTTTGCGCTGATGGTGGGCGCGCCGATGGTGATCATCGACATGGGGCGGCCGGATCGCATTTTGAACGTGCTGATTCACGGACGCTTCAACTCGCCGATTCTCTGGGACGTGTGCTCGATCTGCACTTACCTTTGCGGAAGCCTATTCTACTTGTATGTGGCCATGATCCCCGACTTCGCCCTGCTGGCGCCCCCTGCTCCGGTGTGGGAGCGCCGCACCTTGCGGCAGCGGCTCTATCGGTGGCTTTCCCTGGGTTATCGCGGGACCCCGGAGCAACGCCTCTTCCTCGAGCGGGCGCTCGCCACCATGGCGGTCATCATCATTCCGGTGGCGATTTCCGTGCACACGGTGGTCTCGTGGATTTTTGGGATGACTCTGCGGCCCGGCTGGCACAGCACGATTTTTGGCCCGTATTTTGTGATCGGCGCCATCTTTTCCGGCACGGCTGCGATCATCACGGCCATGGCGGTGTTCCGAAAAGTTTATCATCTTGAAAATTTCCTGACCGAACGCCAATTCCAGAATCTCGGCCGCTTGATGCTCGCGCTGAACCTGCTCTACATCTACTTCACCTTGAGCGAATATCTGACCACGTGGTACGGGGCGGAAACGGCGGAGAACCGGCTCATCGACGTGCTGATGGGGCGCGGTGCGTACGGCATCGCGTTCTGGTCCTGGGCCGTGTTCTGCCTCTTTCTGCCGGTCTTCATTGTCATGTATCCCAACCGGAAAAACTTGATCACCCGCCTGGTTGTCGCCTCGATCCTCATCAACATCGGGATGTGGATCAAACGCTACCTCATCATCGTCCCGACGCTGCTGTCGCCCTACATCCCGGCTGAGGCGGCGGGGGTCGTTCCGAGTTACTTCCCGACCTGGGTCGAGTGGACCGTGACGGCGGACGGCCTGGCCACGTTCCTTTTGCTCTTCACCCTTTTCGCCAAACTCTTTCCCATCGTCTCAATCTGGGAAACGGTGGAAGGAGTCCAGGAGGTGGGGGCCAAGAACATTGGCGTCGACGTCGTCGTGCCGATTGAACCGGCCAAACGGTCGCGTTTTCAACCGGCTCCCGCGTTATTGGTTGGAGCTCTGCTTCTCGCGCCTGGGATCCTCGGCGTCGCGCGTGGCGAACCGAATGACAAACCCACGCCGCAGGTCACTGTTAGTTCCGCCCTGGAAGATGACGAGAAGGTACTCGTGGCCGTTGTCAGACTCGACCGCCAACCGGTCAAGGACGCGGAAGTGACTTTCTTCGCCAATCGCCTCTTCGGAAAACTCTCGATCGGCACAGCCACGACCAGTGAGGAAGGCCGGGCGGTGGTCTCGTTTCCGGTGGACCTGCCCGGCGACGCGAACGGCGAACTGCGCCTCGAAGCGGAAATCACCACCCCTCCCGAATACGCGTCTGTCCGGGGCCAGATCACCTGTGAAGCGGGGCTCAAGAAGGAGAGGCAGATCGATCCGTTTCCACGCGCTCTGTGGTCGCCCAAGGCGCCCCGGGGCGTGGTGTTCACGATTTTCACGCTGTTGTCGATTGTGTGGAGCACCTACTCATTCGTGATCCGCCAGTTGATCCAGATTCGGAGAACGGCTCGGCCTGGAGCGTGAGTGGCAACGATCAATTGGTCAGCCGTGGCGCATGTCGAATGGCGCTTGAACTCACCGCATGAGACGGGGAGGTCATATCGGCCTCAAGCAGGCCACGAACCGCAGCTCGCCCCAACCGATCTCCATCGGATCGTAGCCTTCGGACTGGAGTTGTTGAAATACCTGGCTGAATCCCTTGAATCCAAGCTCGTCCTTCAGCACCGCCTGGTTAAACCGGGTGACCGTTACGAAGCGGCTGATTTCCGGGACAGGATTGAAGCCCGCTTCGCGCAGCATCTCGGTCAATTCTTCCGCAGTGTAGTATGGCCAAAACGTGGAGGCAGCGAGTTGCGCGAAGAGCTGGCTTTCCGGCGAATTGTCCCGCAAGCAGGGCATGATCCCCACAAGCCGCCCGCCAGGCCGCAGGCTGCCGGCCGCGCGTCCGAACAAGGCCTCTGGATCGAGCAACTCGACAATGGGTCCGGCGACCAGAATGGCTTCGTGCCGTCCGCCCAGTCCGTCCGCTGTCGCAACCAGACTGGCCTGGAGCAGTTGCAGCGCCGCGCTCTCTGTGGACCAATCGAGCCAATCCGCATTCGCGGTCTGTCCCCGAACGAATGCCTCTTGCGCGCCCAAATCTTCAGGGGACCAACGCTGTCGCGCATCGCGGGCATAATGCTGGAGGAATTCTGCCGCGGCGCCGGGCAAGAATCGTGTCATGGCGCGAGCAGAATCTCACGTCTGCGCCTTAGAGCATGTCTGAAAATTGTCTTCTGGGTGGAACAGGCCACCGGCCTGTTGCGGCGGGCTACCAGCCCGCCGGGCCTTTTGGCGGCAGGTTGCCGCCAAACACGGGCTGGTAGCCCGTTCCACCCATTTTTCAGACAGGCTCTCACGCTCCTCGGTAAACGCACCGCGCGGTGCAAGTCTCCGCCACGACCACCTCAACCAGCAAAGGCAATTGCGGTTTCAGCCGTTGCCAGATCCACACCGCGACGTTCTCGCTCGTCGGATTTTCAAGCCCGGTAACTTCGTTGAGGTAGCGGTGGTCCAGTTGCTCCCAGAGTGGCTTGAAGGCGTCGGCAATCTCCGCGTAATCCATCAGCCAGCCGAGGCGCGAATCGCACGCGCCCGCGACGGCGATTTCGACTTTGAAGCTGTGACCGTGCAGGCGCCGGCACTTGTGGTTTTCGGGCAAATGCGGCAACAGATGCGCCGCTTCAAATTGGAACGTCTTGCGCAGTTCGGTTTTCATGGTTCGCAACGCCTCATGTTTGCTCCCAGTCGGTCCAGGTCACCAAATCCGCCAGCGACGGCCGGCCATCGTGCCGCCAGGCGAGGGGCGGGTTCTGCATCTGTCCCGGCGGGCAAACGCGGCTGACTCCCCAATGCGCCAGTTCGCGCACGATGTCAGGCGCGCGGGACTCCGGTGCGGCCAGACCAACAGTCGAAACTTTGGTTCGGATAGAGTCGGCGGCTTGCAAAGCTTCTTTGAGATTCGCCACGCTTTTGACATAGATGAAGCGGTGGAGACACGACGGTTGAAAGCGCGGGTCGGCTTCATAAACCACGGACCAGGCCGTGGATTCCTTGCTGAACCAGCAGCGCGTTTCCGGACCGTGCGCGGCCCGCACTTCATAGAAAGCCCGCCGCGTCGCAATCGTCGCTGCGGTCTCCGTCGGCGCCGAGCCGCGCGGTTCAATCGCTTCGCGCTTTGCCAGTTCAACCGCGAGTGCTTCCGCGAATTGTTCCGGCGAAACCCGCCCGCCGCCTTCCACATAGATGACGTGCGGCGAAAGACAGCCGAGTTGATCCCACGCCGCCACGTCCGCGGCCGCATACGCGGCGAGGGTTGCGAGTTTGATGTGGCTTAAGACTTCGTGGGCGACATAACCGAAACTCACGCGGTGTCCGTAGCCTAGAAAACGAACCTGAATCGGCAACCGCGTTCTGAGGGCGGCCAGCGTTTCGTCCGCGCCAGTCGCCGTCACGCAATCCACTTCCCGAAACAACGCCGCTTCGAGTGAGTCGCAGCCACCGGGCCAGCCGGCGAGCTCCAGACACGCGCCCAGCTTTGGATCGAGCTCGTAGAGGGAGTGGGCAAAGAGACGCGGAAGCAGCGTCGCGCCCGACGCGCATTTCACGATCTGCGCCGACCGGACCAGGAATCCCAGCACGATGCTGAGCAGCGCCGGGCAGGGGATGTTCCCGGCGCAGATGTGAGCGATCAGGCCTGGGCCACGCGCCAGCGCGAGTCGCGAGGACTTTCTTTCGCTGGCGTTGGCGACGAGATCGTCGAGCCGCTGTTCGTGGCCGAGATCTTGCGCGATCAGGTTCTGAAGTTTCTCCCCGGTCAGTTCGGCAAAGAAGCGATCGAGCCCGGCGGCGAGGGTCGCTTGCGAAAAACCCGTCGCGGCCGGTCCGAGTTCCAGCGCCTTTCGCCGGAAGGGAAATTCGGGATGGAGCCAGCTCTGACCCAGTTCGTGAAAGACTTCGAGCAAACTCTCTGTGGAACGGCGCGTGAGGTACTCTTCGCGGTTTCGTTTCAAGTTCTGGCACGCTTCGGCCAGCAGTTCTGGACTTAGCGTGGCTTCGGGCGGCAGATCTGCCAGAAAGTAGTTCGGCAAGTTCATTTCGCCAGGAGCGCGGACATCTCGTCCGCGCAGGGTTTGGTCGAAATCCTGGAGATGCTTGCGGGCAAGCTGCCCGCGCTCCTTTCGCCAAGTTCAGGAATTTTGTGTGATTTCATTCCGAGGGGGGATGGATCTCCCGTTTGCGGATGGCGCGGAGGCAAGGCAGACCGGCAAGCGAAAACACCACCAGCAACGCCAGCAGCGTGTAGAGTGGATAGTACGCCACAGGGTCGGACGCTTCCGCTCCGAAACGCTTCACCCAGGCGCCCACCGCCCAGTGCGCCAGGTTTCCCACCGTTCCGCCGATGGTGATGAAGGCGCCAAAGACGCGCCCGCGCACCGAGTCGTGCACGGATTCCATTAACGCCGCCTCAATGATCGGATAGCCCGCCAAAAAGAAAAATCCGTACAACGCCAGCGCCGGAATCACCGCCGCTTTCGGCACGCGCGGGAAAACGGCGACCAGGATCGCGGAAACAATGAGGACAAAAGCGAGCCAGCGACTGCGCCCGCGGTCGCTCAGGCCGCCGAAGAGCGGATTGCTCACGATGCTTGCCAGAAAAATGCTGCTCAAGGCCAGTCCCGTGACGTTCAGGTCAAACCCGTGCGCCTTCTGCATGAACAGCGACCCCAGGCTGCCCATGCTCCACCCCGTGAAATCGCGCAAACTGAACGCCAGGCTCGCCCCGATGAAAAACAGCCAGAGCGTCGTGTTCGGGAACATTTTCTCGGCGGGAGCCGCGACCGCGGCTTGGTTGTTTTCCCAAGCACCCTCCTCCTTGTTGGTCATCGCGTTCCCCCTCACCCCGGCCCTCTCCCTGGGGGAGAGGGTGAATCGATGCCAGCGCTTAGCGAAGAGTTGCGTCAAGTTTGACCAGACGCTCCGGCCGGACTCCCTTTCCTTGGGGAGAGGGCTAGGGTGAGGGGAAAGGGACGCCAAATCAGCCGGTTGTTCTCTGATGCGCCGAAGACGCCCAAACCTGAAAATCGAGAAGGATCCAGCTTCTCGATTCGCGCGCGCCGCGCCATCTTCCTGCGCATACCGCAAAAAGATCACAGCCGCCGCGATTCCGAGCAGACCCAATTCCAGGATCGGAGTCCTCCAGTTTCCCGAAACCGCCGCGCGCCAGCCGGTATAGATCGGGCCGATGAAGAAGCCCACGCTTGCGCCCACCGCCACGAGCCCCAGCGCTTTGCCCGTGTTCGTCGGAAACGATCGCGCGACCATCGCGGTCGCAGCCGGATGATAAAAGCTGCCGCCCAATCCCGCCAGGACGACACACGCCAGGGCCATCGCGTAGCTGCTGCAAAAGGCCAGCCCGACGAATCCAAGCCCATTGAGCGCCAGACCGATTCCCAGGATTCTCTTGCGGCTAAAACGATCCGCCAGCAAACCCATCGGATAGCTCGGCCCGAAATACGCGATCATCATCACGGTCACGAGCATCGTGGCTTGATCGACGCTGGCCAGTTGAAGATCGGCCTGGATCAATAAGTACAACGGCAGCAACGCCACGTTGTAAAGATGCGTGAACGCGTGCAGCACGCCGCAAAGCCAGAGCGTCCGCACACGCGCGCGCTGTTGGGATTCGACTGTCAACCCGGACGGCGAAGCCGCGGAGTTCGCGCAAGGTTGAACCGGCAAAGTCATGGCAGGGCGGTTGACATCAGCGAACAACCGCGCGGTTCCGAAAACGCGGCGCGGCCCACCAACTCGAAGCCCTCGCCGCGCCGAATGCTCAAGTCCTCTGTCTGAACCGCGAGCACGGATCGGACATTGGCGAGATCGTAGATCCGGAGCAGGCCGGTTTCGCCTTCGCCCACTTCGCGCCCGGTCTCTGGAGACACGACCTGGACGCGAGCCCAGGGTGGAAAGCGGAAGAGCCGTTGGCCCATTTCAAATTTGAAATTTGAAATTTGAGATTCTGGAGCGCCCGCCACCCTATCGTAGGCCTGGGAACTCAATTCGCTCATGCCGTATTCGCAAACGATGTGCGTCGATGGGATGCCGAGCCGGCCTGTGATCATGGCGTAGAGTTCGGCTTTCGGCAACGCGCGCGTCCGGCCCTTGTAACCGCCGGTTTCCAGCGCGCGCGAGCCGGAAGGCAAGGAAAGCCGGAGCTGGTTCGTAAACATCCAGTCGAGCAACTCGACAAATGAAAAGGCGGTGCCCAGCAGAACGACGGGCTGATCGTTATCGGCTGCCTCGGCCAGAGATGCCCAGGCTCGGTCAGTTTGCAGTCTCCAGGCGTTTCCCATCATTCTGGTAGGGACGGATTCCACTCCGTCCCTGACTAAATCTCGACGGGGTGGCGAGTGGTCGAGATCCGGCGCTCCTTCGGAGCTTTGATCAGGGACGCGGTGGAACGCGTCCCTACCAACGGCGATGCTGCCCACAAACAAGGACTGACCTGGCGCGAATTCGCGGCGAACCATCTCGAACATATGCACGAGCGACGAATGGGGCGCCAGGGCTGGCGGCGGCGTCAAGATGAGGAAACGGAAGGCGGGTCTGCCCAACTGAAGTTCGGGCAGAACGTGCTTCTGAAACCAGGGCCGCAACGACGCTTCATAGATTTCGAGCGATTCTCTGCTGTGGAAATGGCGGCTGGGCTTGTGCGCCGTCGTGCCGCTCGAATGAAAGACCCTGGTGCGCTCGACTGGAGGCAGACTGGATAGATCGAATTCCTTGAAGGCCGAGGTTGGAATGGCCGGAATCTCTTTCCACGACGCGGCGTTTTGCGGCGTGACGCCTCGCGCTTCGCAGAAACGGCGGTAGGCCGGGACGTGCTCAAATTGCTGGGAGAACAGAGCCAGCGCGAGTTCGTTGAATTCTGCGTCCATCTCACAGGACCGGTAAGGACGCGTTCCACCGCGTCCCTGGAATTGTCTTTTCGATCGCGGAGTAAGGTCAGGGACGGAGTGGAATCCGTCCCTACCCGGTTCATGGGAAGGAACGGCTGGAGTGCCACGATCAGAATTCCGGCAGATGAATTCGCGCAGGCGCGCGGCGTAGTCTGAAAATGTCGAACGGTTTTGCATGCGGTTTTCTTTGGGCCGCCGAAGCGGTCCCGGCTGGTTTTCCGCCACAGCCGGCCTAGACGTGTAACCTGGAATCCTTCGCGGCGCAAGCCGCCCGTGGCTTGGCGGCTTGGCTCAATAGCCACGAACGAAGTAATCAGTTGTCAGTTGTCAGTGAAGTGACCGAGTGGCCCATTTAACCGATTTAACGATTTAACCTTGTAACGCTGCAACGGTGTAACGACTTCGGTCGCGACTTCGCCGCGAGCTGCTTTTGCCTGTGGTGGAATCTCTGCCTTCCAGGTCAATCCTCGGGCCGCTCGCCGTGCGGCGCCATCTTCACCAGCCTCGGATCGAACTGGCCGACGACCTTCACCAGATCATGCTGCGCGGCCATGACTTCGCGGATGTTCTTATAGACCATTGGCACTTCGTCGAGGCCCGCGGAAATCAGGGTGATGCCTTTTTCTTTGAGAAAGCGGTTCACGTCTTTCCAATTGAAAGTCTTGATCGCTTGCGTGCGGCTCATGACACGGCCCGCGCCGTGCGACGCGGAGTTCAGCGACTCCGAGTTGCCCCGGCCGCGCACGACGAAGCCGGGCGAGGCCATCGAACCGGGAATGATCCCCAGCACGCCGTCGCCCGCCGGCGTCGCGCCTTTGCGGTGGACGATCACGTCGCGTTGGACGCCGCCGATCACGTGGCGTTCCTTCCACGCGAAGTTGTGGTGGTTCTCCAAATCCAGCAGCACCGGCACGCCAAGGTTGCGCGCGATGTGTTTGTGGATGCACGCGTGATTCGCCGCGGCGTAACGGCCCATCAATTCCATCGCCGCCCAGTATTCCTGCCCTCCCGCCTCGTCGAGCGACAGCCACGCCAGGCGCTGTAGTTCCTTGGGCAATTCCGGATGTTTCTTCACTGCCAGCTTGCTGTAGTAATCGCACACCGCCGCGCCGGTGCCGCGGCTGCCGCTGTGGCTGAGCAACGCCACGTACGTGCCCGGCTCCAGGTCATGAATCCTCTCGTGCGCGGTAAACGTTCCGAACTCGACAAAATGATTGCCGCTGCCGCTGGTGCCGAGCTGCGCCCAGGCGCGGTCCTGGTTGCCTTTTGTAATCGGACTGACCGACCAATCCGCGTCCATCACATCGTGCTCGCGGCGTTGCTTGAAGGTCGCTCCGACGCCGAAGCGCGTCTCGGCGCCGATGGCGCCGGCGAGACGATTCTGCTTGCGGTCCAGATCATTCACGGGAATGTCCAGCACGGTCATTTTCATGCGGCAAGCGATATCGACCCCGACGGCGTAGGGAATCACCGCGTTGTCCGTCGCCAGCACGCCGCCGATGGGCAGGCCGTAACCGACGTGCGCATCGGCCATGAGTGCGCCGGCCACCGAGACCGGCAGCAAGCAGGCTTTCTCCATTTGCATGACGGCTTCTTCCTCCAATCCTTCGCCCCACTGCCGGTATTTCACTGGCTCCGCGCGTGGCGGCGGCGGGGCGGCGAGCAAGACTTTCGCAAATTCTCCCCGCAACGGATCGTCAGTGAAGGCTGGTGGATTGGAGAGGATCGCTTTCACTTCCTCCGCGATTCGCGTCTTGTCTCCGCCGCCAAGGACGAAGCGGCTGACGAAATCGGTTGCGCGCCGCATCGGTTCTCCCAGCGGCACGCCCAGGTGAAGAAGGGTTTTCGCGTTCATGAAAGTGAGCCGGTTGCAAGTCTCGCGCGAACTGTGGGCTTTTGCAAATCGCTGCATGTCCAAGGGCGCAATGGAAATCCTCAGATCGGGGTAGGGAGAGCGGTTTGCCGCTCCCCCTCCCGCCAAACCGGACAGGCGGTTTTCCCGCATCCAACCTATTTTGCGTCGTGGTGGAGAACCCTCACGGCTGGATTCTTCTATTGGCAGGCCGGAAGCCTGCCCTACTCTGGGATCCATTGCAGCGCCGGATTATTTGTGCGGCCTCGGTTGGAGACGAAATTCCAGTATTGGCTGTTTTGCAGCCAGCGCGCGTGACTGTCCAGAAACAGGAATTGCGCCCCTTGCGCGTGCAGATTCGTGTGGACGAAGGACCAGTAGCCGACCGCGGGCAGATTCTTCGAATCAAACAACCACGGGACTGCGCCGGGGTTTTTGATGGAGGAGAGCTTGACCGTCCGGTTGCCGCGTCCGGTGCCATTGACGTGCTCGTTGAGACAATAGTGAAACAGATTTCTGCCGTTGCTCCGCCGCGGGTTGGCCGGGCAAATCCACACGGATCGGCCCGGCTCAATGGCGGGATTGGTTCTCCAGGGCATGCGATGATAGGGGGGCACATTCAATTGCCGCGGCAATTGAATGTACCAGCCACTGTTGGTCGATCTTTCCGTGGGATTCGGGACGCCATCTGGCGGCAACGCGTCCAAGTTGTCTGCGGCGTAGAGCGACGTGGCGATTCCCCACTGCTTCAAATTGTTGAGGCAACCGATATCCCGAACTTTCGATTTCGCGGCCCGCAAGGCGGGCGCAAGCAAGCTCGCGAGCAGAGAGACGATCGCGAGGACGGCGAGCAATTCAATCAAACTGAATGCACGCAAGCGATTCATGATTTCGATGACGCACGATTTTTTCTTAAGAGGAGCAAACAGAGGTAACGGAGGCGCCGCCAATTTGATTCCCATTGCTCTCCGTTGCCTCCGTTGCCTCCTGTTAAGAATGTTCCCCTACGGAAGGCTGATTCGGTAGAACCGCGCGGTCTCGGCGTTCGATGGTTCCACCTCGTACTTTCCTGTTGCATCGGGGAAACGCAGGCCGGTGGCGAGCACGGAGAATGGCCCGGCCGGATTTTCTGCCTGGAGCACGGAGTAACTCTGGTTCCGCTCCGCGTTCCACGTCAGCACGGCTCGCGTGCGGCTTTCCAGCGTCACCCCAAGCCGGATTGGCGCAGGCGCCCGTAGCGAAATCTCGCTGAACTTTTGTCCGTCGTAGTGAAGCCCCGGCGAAGCCGGGTTCACGGATACGCTCGCGTGCGGCAGGAAATCGTCGTGTAACGTGGGAAATCGCGTCAGCGAACCATTGGTCGAACTGGCCGAATACACGATGCGGCTCACCATCCGGCCCTCGGCATTACGAAGGATGATCGTGTCGCCGCCGGAATTATTCAGACCAAGCCCGGTGGCGTTGGCGTTGGCCCAAATGGTGGGTGCAGGAAGCATCGGTGGAAAGCCAGTTCGCGGGCCGCCATAAATGACCACTGCCGCTCTGGCTCCCAGGACGAATGGCTCTTCGAACCGATGGCGCACGTGCTCGGAATCGAAAAGGGCCCAGCGGGAGAGATCGGCGTCGCGTCCCGAATCGTTGACCAGTTCGATGTATTCATCCTGCCACGTGGGATTCGGCGCAGGCTCAGCGCGGCGGAGTGGATTGAAATGCGGCGCCGCCTCGCTCGCCGCCGGATTCGGAAGAAACTCGCTGAGCACGATTTGCTGTTCCCGTTCGGTCGGAACATAGAACCACCACGAACTCGAATTCGTGCCGGCGCCGTTCCAGGCCTGAAGGCTGGCCACGAAGTTCGAGCCCGCTTCGCCGGCCGTGGGAGAGAAGCGGAAGGTCGCAACCCAATTCGTTCCCGTTGTTTCGCTGAGTTCCCACCGGGCCGAAGCCGGCAATCCACGAGTGTCCGCGGAAAGCCTGACCCCTTGTTCGGCCGGAGCCGACACACGGACTCGCAGGGTGAGAGATTCCCCGGGGAGCAAGGCGTGTTCGATGAAAGTGTTCGTGAGTTGGTCGCCCCGGCGGATCACATTCGCCAGGTAGTTGGTGAAAAGAATGACCGGCAGTTTGGCTGGATCAGGCAGGGGTTCCACGACGGGCAAGAGAACGGTGAGCGCGACCGGTTCACTTTCCACCGACCCGCCGCTGTTGCGCACGCCGACGCGGTAAGTGCCGGTCTGATTGGGTTGCACATTGGTCAGGGTCAAGGTCGATGCCGTCGCGCTGGCGATGTCAGCGCCATTGAAGCGCCACTGATAATCCAACGGCGCGCTGCCCGACGCCGCGACGGCGAAGCTGGCGGTTTGCGCCTGGTTAATCGTCAGGCTGACCGGCTGGCTGATAATCTGAGGCGGCTCCGGGCCAATCACCGTCAACCGCGCAGCGACGCTGGCGGCCTGGCCTGAGGCGTTCTTCACGACGAACCGATAATCGCCCTGCTGCGCGGGACTGGCGCTGGCAATGCGCAGGATCTGGTTCGTCGCCGCGGGAATGTCAGCCTGGTTGAACTGCCATTGGAAGCGCATTGGCTCGGCGCCTTGCGCCCGCGCATTGAAGGAAACTTCCTGTCCGGCCAAGACGGTCTGGCTTTCGGGTTGAACGGTGATGGCGAGGCCCACTGTGGAGGGCGGCGAAACCGGAGTGGGCGCAGGGGGTTCAACGATCACCGGTGCCGGCGCCGTCGGAGCGGTTTCGTGCGCGTCCGGCGGGGATGGCGAAGAAGCCGTTTCGTTCGGGGGCACCACGTCGCGAAAGCTGGTCCCGACCGCCAAATCGTCGATGGCCATCGCGCCGATGCCCGTGGCCTGTCGGAAGGCGAATGCCGCGACGGAAACGCCGCTGCTGGGTTCCGCCGAGACATGAGCGTCGGCCTCGACCACGGGATTGAGCCAGAGTGAAACCGCGGCGTTGCTCACCGCCAGGCTGCAAACAACTTTGTAACGGATTCCGGGCTGAAGGTCCGTGTTCAGGACCACGGCCGCGGATGAACCCGATCCCGAACTGATTCCCAATCGAAATGAACCGGGCGCGGCGCCGTTGGTCAGCGCCCAAATGCGGCCGCGAAAGCCGTCCGTCGCGTCTTTGAAGTGCGCGAAGTAAGCGCCCGTCCGCGACGGCAGCGTGGCCATCTTCAAATCGAAGCGCGCGTAAAGCACCGTGCCATCGGAGGGAGCGTAAGGTTGTCCGCTCAGGAGCGCGTTGACATCTTGGGTCTCCGCGCCCGTGAGATTGAGGGCGCCCTGGGCGACATCGACCTGGTTCGTCGTGCCGCTGTGGCCGGTCCATCTGCCGGATGACACGGTTTGCAGAACTCCGTCCGGGTATTCGAACGATTCGGACAAGATTACGGCGGCGCGGGCGTTTCCGCTCCACAGCGCCAATGAGAGCCCTACTGAGCCGACAATATTTCTGAACATAGAACCTCCTTTGGTTTGGCCGGCGAGAAAGCGCCTGGTGAGCGAGCGTTTGCGTGTCGCGCTTGTGTGATCGCCTCCCGTCGGCGTTTCGAGTGCGTGCTTACGCCTCTGAAATGGATTTGTCAAATCCGAATTGATTCACCGCGCGGAGGCACGGTAGGGCAGACCTGCCGGTCTGCCGATCTTACGTCGCCCCCTGCAGCGGCCTTGTCTATGGATCTCTTGGAAAGATCTTCATTTGGCCTGGTCGTTTCCAAGTCGCGGTGGAGCGGCGTATCTGTTAGCGAGGTAGGGACGGATTCCACTCCGTCCCTGGCTAATCCTGGACGCGTCTCCTGCAGGGAGAGACGGACAACGGAAAAACCTGAAGCCTCCGTTGGCCCGCCGTCTCTTCCTGGGCGGCGGTCTGCCTCAAGGCCTGACTTGGGACGGAGTGGAATCCGTCCCCACCAGGCTAAATCCGTACGGAGCGGCAGTTCCGCCCTGCCCGGGGAGGAATCTCAAAACCGCTGGAGAAAGTTGTCGAAACGAATTCGTGCCGTCCTGTAAATTCCCCTCTCGACAAACACATCCGACATCCCATGAAAACGCATTGCTTCCTCCTGCCTCTCCTGCTTCTGCCCTTGCAGCTCCAGTCTCAGCCCGGCGTCCCACCGTCCCTCGACGATCTCAAACGCGAAGCCATCGCCAAAGTGGACGACCTGCGCACGCTCACGCAGCAGATGGTCGATCAGATTTTCAGTTTCAGCGAACTCGGTTTCCAGGAGTACGAGACCTCGAAATACGTCACGGGGATTCTCGCCCGGCACGGGTTCGGCATCGAACACGGCGTGGCCGGGATTCCCACCGCCTGGATCGCCACGTTCGGTTCCGGAAAGCCAGTGATCGCTTTCATCACCGATCTCGACTGCATTCCACGCGCTTCGCAAAAACCCGGCGTTGCGTATCACGATCCGCTCATCGAAGGCGCGCCCGGCCACGGGGAAGGACACAATTCCGGCCAGGCGGTCAACGTCACGGCGGCGCTGGTCTTGAAGGAATTGATGCAAAAGCATCGCTTGCCCGGAACGCTCAAACTCTTTCCCGGCATCGCGGAGGAGCAACTCGCCACCAAAGCTTTTTACGTTCGGGCAGGCCTCTTTGCGGACGTGGACATTGTCCTGGGATCGCACGTCGGCGACAAATTCTCCACGGCGTACGGCCAGCCTGTGACCTCAAGCGGCCTGGTTTCGGTGCAGTATGTTTTCTCTGGCAAAGCCGCGCATTCGGCCGGCCGGCCCTGGGAAGGTCGCAGTGCCCTGGACGCCGTCGAATTGATGAACACGGCCTGGAATTTCCGACGGGAGCACCTCCGCTGGCAGCATCGGTCCCACTACGTGATTATCAATGGCGGGGACCAGCCCAATGTCGTCCCGTCCGAAGCCGCGGTGTGGTATTTCTTTCGCGAGCTCGATTACGCGCGGATCAAAGACCTCTACGACCTCGGCAATACCATGGCCAATGCCGCGACGATGATGACCGACACGAAAGTCACGCAGCGGCTGATCGGTTCCGCCTGGCCCGCACACTTCAACAAAGTCGTCGCGGAAACTCAGCAGAAAAACATCGAGCGCGTGAGAATGCCGGAGTGGAGCGACGCCGATCAAACGCTGGCCAAGGGGCTCCAGCAGGAAATCCGCGCCAAACCCGAGGGACTGAAACTCAAGGTTGAGCCGCTCTCCGAGCCCAAGGAATCCACCGGGGGAGGCTCGGATGATATCGGCGACATTTCCTGGAACGTGCCGACCGTTTATCTCTATTACCCGGCCAACATTCCGAATCTTCCCGGGCACAGTTGGGAGAACGCGGTCGCGATGGCGACCCCGATTGCGCACAAGGGTTCGACCGCCGGCGCGAAGGTTCAGGCCGCGACGGCGCTCGACTTCCTGCTTTCGCCGGAATTAGTCAAGCGCGCCTGGGCGTATTTCCACGAAGTTCAAACCAAGGAAACGAAATACGTGCCCTTGATTGGTCCGAGCGACCGGCCCGCGATCGAATTGAACCGGGAGAAAATGGCGAAGTTCCTTCCCGAAGTGAAGAAGTACTACTTCGACTCGGCGAAGCACAAAACCTACCTCGAACAACTCGGCATCAAGTATCCGACCGTGCGAAGGCCGTGACCGGGAATGGATTCGCGGATCAGTGGATTCTTGGAAGTTGCGGTTTCCGGCGGTGAACACGCTGCGATCAGCCGGACAACTGTACGTCTCGACGGTCTTGAGGTAAGGCGCGAAGGCGGCGCGTTTGGAATCGGTGAACGCTTCCGGATCGACGTAACCCGAAGTGACACCGTGGATCGTGCTTTCGACCCAATTGGCGCCATATCCGGAATTGGGCAAAGGACTGCCGCGAACGTTCGACGGGATCAAGCCATTATGGTCATCCTGGTACAAATGTCCAAATCAGGACCAATTGTTTGTGGTTGTGGAGGCACTTCGCGCGCCAGGCTTGCGATTTCGCTTTGGTCAGCGCCGGTAAAAGCAGCGCCGCCAAAATCGCAATAATCGCGACGACGACCAGTAGTTCGATCAGAGTGAATCCTCGCTTGGGCTTCTTCATCTTTGGTCGGTGCATCCGCATTTCTCCAGCAGTCCTTCGCGCCATTTTCTAATGCAATTCCCTGCCTGAGTCCATGCGATTCTTGGGGAGCGCACGCGCCCCGCGTGCCGTGTTCCGCGCCCTCGCGGAACACAAGAACGCGTCCGAAATATCCAGCGTCTTGCTATCCTCCTGCGCCTTCCTCCGGCCGGCGGGGGCGCCGGTCGGCACACGCGAGGGCGCGTGTGCTCCCCAATCCCATTATGGCCCTGCAACGCCACCCAGCGCTCCGGCACGCGCCCAGGCGTCGGCCTTCAGCACGTCCTCGAGCGACGGATGCGACACGAGCCGATGCCGGTCCATGGTCCTGCGCACCGTCTCACTGATCTGCGGAAAGCCGATCTTGCCCTGGCAAAAGGCCGCGACCGCGATTTCGTTCGCTGCATTCAAGACGGCTGGCATGGTGCCGCCGAGTTCGCCGGCGCGCCGCGCCAGGCCCAGCGCCGGGAACCGTTCCAGGTCCGGCTCTTCGAAGGTCAGCGTGCCCAGCCGCGCCAGATTCGTTTGCACGCGGTCGCTGCCGATGCGTTCGGGATAGGTCAACGCGTATTGAATCGGCAAGCACATGTCCGGAGTCGAAAGTTGCGCCAGCATCGAGCCGTCGATGAATTCGACCATCGAATGGATGATGCTTTGCGGATGGACCACGACCTGGACGCGGCCAATTTCGATGTCGAACAGCCAGCGCGCTTCGATCATCTCCAGGCCTTTGTTGAAGAGCGTGGCCGAGTCGATGGTTATTTTGGTTCCCATGACCCAGGACGGATGTTTCAACGCGCGCTCCAGCGTGATGCCGTCGAAATCCTCTTTCGGCGTGGTGCGGAACGGGCCGCCCGAAGCCGTGAGCCAGAGGCGGCGCACCGAATGCGCCGGTTTGTCCTGGAGACATTGGAAGATGGCGGAATGCTCACTATCCACGGCCAGGACCCGCACGCCATGCTGGCGCGCCTCGTGCATCACGGTCTCACCCGCCATGACGAGAATTTCTTTCGACGCGACGGCAATGTCTTTCCCGGCGCGAATCGCGGCCAGGGCCGGCGCCAGTCCGGCGGTTCCAACGATGGCGATCAAGACGATGTCGGCGGAAGGCAGAGTCGCCAAACGAATCAAACCTTCGTCGCCGCAGAAAACTTTCGTCGTTGTGCCGAGCGCGGCGCTGAGTTCTTTGGCGTCTCCCGGATCGCGCACGGAAACAGCTTCGGGCAGATGCTGCCGGGCTTGTTCGAGCAACAACTTGGCATTGCCGCCGGCGGCCAGGCCGAGCAGGCGAAGGTGATCGGGCAGGTCCGTCACGACCTTGATCGTGCTGGTGCCGATCGATCCCGTGCTGCCAAGGAGGACGACGTGTTTCATGCCAGGAAGGAGGGAAGGAGTGGAGTGATGGAATGCTGGAGTGACTCGATCCAGTGTTTCGACCTCCAACAATGGATCCCCGTTACTCCAGGACTCCACCACTCCAATCTGAACCGATCAAGCGTTCTCATGCCGTTAAAACATGCCGGAGGTACACATACATCAGCGGGGCATTAAAAAGCAGACTGTCCATCAGGTCCAGCATTCCGCCGATGCCGGGAAACAGCCGCCCCGAATCTTTGACCCCGGCTTCGCGTTTGAAAAGCGATTCAATCAAATCTCCGACCACCGCCGCGCCGCCCAGGAGAATTCCCAAAATGATCGCGTGACCGAGGTTCATATGAACCAACTTCGCTTGCGCCGCTTGAAAGAAAAGGACGCTGGCCAGCGTCGAAACGGCGAGGGCGCCGGCGAATCCTTCCCAGGTTTTGCCGGGGCTGATCCGCGGACACATCTTGTGCTTGCCAATCAACGAGCCGACGACGTACGCGCCCAGATCGCTGAATTTCGTGACCAGAATGAAATAGAGCACGTAGTGCGCCGCGTGGATGTCGGGAAAGAACTTGATCTTCTGAATGAAGTTGAGAAGCCAGGGCACGTACATCAAACCGAACAAGGTGGTGGCGATCGCCGTGATCCCGGCAGGGTTCGTGCGCGAGACCAATTGGCGGAGGCAAAGACCGAGCACGAAAACGATCAGAACGCTCGTCTCAAAATCGTTCGCCTTGGCCGGGTGCAGATGGAGCGGAAAAGCGTCGGAGAGATACACGAACGTGCTCGTCATGAGCAGCAGTCCGCCGAATACGCCCAGGCCTTTGAAGCAAGCCAACTGCCGCCGCCCGACCAGATCGTAGAATTCCGCCAGACCAATTCCGGCAATGGCCATCATCGTGATCAGGAAGACGTAATCCGAAATGACCTTGTTCTTCACGAACAAGGTTCCGATGACGAGCGCCCACAACGTCACGGAACTTGCCAATCGCCGCAGCAAGACGTGGTGCTTGGACGGCGACAGTGAGGCAGCTTGCTGCGCTTCGGGCATGGGGGAGGAAAATAACGGGCTGAGTCGTCGTGTCTATCCTGAAAGCTGCACTGCCGCGGCTTCGGAGCCATGCGCACAGCCCTTGAACGGTAAGGACGCGTTCCACCGCGTCTCTGAAATTGCTCTTTCGATCGGTGAGTAAAGTCAGGAAAGTCAGGGACGGAGTGGAATCCGTCCTTGCCAGTGGGAGAGGGAGAGCATTGGACCCAGTTGAAGATTTACGATTGAAATATCGAATTTTCAATTGATCTGGCGCGGCTCGGAAGTTCACAATCCGCATCCGAAGCGAATGACCTGGAACCAGGATTACAATCCCCTGCCGCATTGGATCCTTTCCACGCTGGTTTCCGCCCTCCCGGTCCTGACTTTGTTCTTCGTTCTGCTGGTTCTGAAGAAGCGCGTCTGGATTTCAGCGTTGAGCGGCATGATCATGGCCGTGCTTCTCGCCGGCACCGTCTTTCACATGCCGGTGGCGCTGATTTCCCAGGCCACGTTGATGGGCTTCATCTTTGGATTTCTCCGCATTGCCTGGATCATCATCGCCTCGATCTTTCTCTACAACATCGCGGTCGAGACGGGCCAGTTCCAGGTCATGAAGGAGTCCATCGCCACCCTGTCTTCGGACCGGCGGATTCAAGTCATCCTGATCGCGTTTTGCTTCGGCGCGTTTCTCGAAGGCACCGGCGGCGGCGGCGCGCCGGTGGCGATTGCGGGATCGTTTCTGATCGGCCTGGGTTTTCCGCCGTTTCAGGCGGCGACCATTTGCTTGCTGGCGAACACCGCTCCCGTTGCCTGGGGCGGCGTCGGCAATCCGATTCGCGTTCTGAACCTGGTGACGGGTCTGCCGGAACATGAGTTGAACGCGATGGTTGGCCGAATTCTGCCGCCCTTCTCGCTGATTCTTCCGCTCTGGCTGGTGCGCAGCATGGTGAACTGGAAACAGACGAGCGAAGTCCTTCCAGCGCTGCTGGTGAGCGGCGCCTCGTTCGCTGGGATGCAATTTTACTGGTCGAATTATCAGGAAAGCGGACTGGTGGATATCATCGCGGCGATCTTTTCCCTGCTCGTCATGGTGGGCTTCCTCAAACTCTGGAAGCCGCGCAACCTGATGCTCGTGGAAAACGGGAAGGTCCAAATTGAAATGCGCCGCCATTCCTTTCTCGGCGTGGTGAAGGGGTGGTCGCCTTTTTTGCTGTCGTCCGTGTTCATCTTCGTTTGCGGCATGCCCTCGTTGAACAAGTATCTGAAGATCGCCGCGCTCTCGTTTCCTATGCCGGGCTTGCACAACGCGGTGATTCGCGTTCCGCCAGTCGTTCCCACGCCGACGCCAGAGCCGGCGATGCTGGACTTGAACATCTTTGCGCTGCCGGGAACGGCGGTTGTGGCGGGCGCATTTCTCTCCGCCATGCTGTCGGGGATGGCATTTTCGCGGGCGCTGGCGATTCTCGGACGGACCATTCGGCAGCTTGTCCCTTCGCTCCTGGCAATCAGTTTCATGGTCGGCCTGGCTTACGTGACGCGGTATTCGGGGATGGATACGGTGTTAGGATTGAGCCTGACGCACACCGGCTGGCTGTTCCCGCTGTTTGGCACGCTGCTGGGCTGGTTGGGCGTGGCGTTGACCGGCACCGACGCGGGTTCCAACGCATTGTTCGGCAACCTGCAAAAGGTCACTGCCGAACAACTCAATCTGAGTCCGGTCCTGATGGCCGCGGCCAACAGCGCCGGCGGCGTGATGGGCAAAATGATCGACGCGCAATCCATCGTCGTCGCCAGCACTTCCACGCACCAGGAAGGGAACGAAGCGGCGATTTTCAAGGCGGTCTTCAAACACAGCATCGTGCTGGCGGTGCTCGTCGGACTGGTGGTGATGCTCTATGCTTACGTGTTTCCGGGCGTGATTCCGTGATGTTTGTCCAATGAGTTTCATGCCGGTGCCGGTGAAGAACCAATGAATTTGCCTCGTCAGAGCGATGCACACTGGTTAGATTTTCCGCCGTTGCGACAAGGATAGCCAACGCGGAAATTCGACAAATGGCGTAGCGGATCGCGAAAGAGTTTAATCCGGAGCGGATCATCCTCTTTGGCTCCCATGCCTATGGCACACCTCGTCCGGATTCGGACGTGGATTTGCTGGTGATTCTGCCGTTTACGGGCTCGAACTCCGCAGGAGCCAGGGTGATTGCAACTGATCCAAGTTCGTGTGCCTGGCAGCCATTAACGAGAAACGCATTTATGACCAAGATCACAATTCTGGCGGGCTTGAGCGCCGCGCTCGCCACCGGTTCCATCATGTCCAATCGAATTGAAGCCGCCGAATCCGTCCCGGCTTCCGGCCGCGATGCGGGCGCCCTGACTTCACCCGATCCGTACCTGTGGCTGGAAGATGTCACGGGCGAGAAGGCCCTGGCCTGGGCCAAGGAACAGAACGCCGTGAGCACGCGGGAACTCGAAGCTTCGCCGGACTTCGAGAAGATTCGGCAGCGGCTGCTGTCCATTCTCGATTCGAAGGAGCGAATTCCCTACCCGGCCAAGCACGGCGCGTTCTACTACAACTTCTGGCGCGATGACAAAAATGTTCGCGGCTTGTTTCGCCGAACGACGCTGGAGGAGTACAAAAAAGCCAATCCCGCCTGGGAGACCGTGCTGGATCTCGATCGCTTGGCGGCGACGGAAAAGGAGAATTGGGTTTGGAAGGGCTACGATGCGCTCCATCCAACTTACGACCGCGCCCTGGTCTTCCTTTCCCGAGGCGGCGCCGACGCCGTTGTGGTGCGCGAATTCGACCTGAACACCAAAGAGTTCGTGCCGCAGGGATTCTCGCTTCCCGAAGCGAAGGTGGACTTGAGTTGGAAAGATCGCGACACGCTTTATGTGGGAACCGACTTTGGCTCCGGCTCTCTGACCAGTTCGGGTTATCCGCGGATTATCAAAGAGTGGAAGCGCCATTCGCCGCTCCAGGAAGCGCGGACGGTTCATGAGGGGAAGACTGAAGACGTCGGGATGCAGGTGAACGTCATCCACGATCACGGGCGCACCTACGAATTCATCGATCGGGGAGTCACCTTCTTCACCAGCGAGAGGTATTGGCGTCGCGGGGAGCAATGGATCAAGATCGAGAAACCGGCCGACGCGCGAGTCGAGACCTTCGGCGACCAAATCCTGTTCCGGCTGCGTTCGGATTGGACGGTCGGCGGGAAGACTTACGCGGCGGGAGCGCTGCTGGCGGCCAACTTCGAAGCCTATGTGAACGGGGATCGCACGTTCGAGATTCTGTTCGAGCCGACGGAGCGCAAATCTCTGGCGAGCACCACGCAAACGAAGAATTATCTGATCTTGAACGAGCTGGAGAACGTGCGGAACAAGCTGTACTCGCTCAAGCGCGAGAACGGCCAGTGGAGGAAAGCCCCGTTGCCGGCGCCTTCTTTCGGCTCGCTGAATATCAACGGCGTCGATAAACACGAATCCGACAATTATTTTTTGAACGTCGCGGACTTTCTCACGCCTTACAGTTTTTATCTGGGAACCGTCGGCGAGGAAAAACGCGAGCTGCTGAAACAGTTGCCCGCCTTCTTCAATGCGGAAGGTCTGGAAATCAGCCAGCACGAGACGCCATCAAAGGACGGCACGCGGATTCCTTACTTCCAGGTCAGCCGAAAGGGGCTGGCGTTGAACGCGCAGAACCCGACTTTGCTCTACGGCTACGGCGGTTTTGAGATCCCGATGCTGCCCAGCTACAACCCGGCCGTCGGTTCGGCCTGGCTGGAGCGCGGCGGCGTGTATGTGCTCGCGAACATTCGCGGCGGCGGCGAGTTCGGACCGAAGTGGCATTACGCTGCCCGAAAGGAGAATCGCCAGCGCGCTTACGACGATTTCATTGCCGTGGCCGAGGACTTGATCGCGCGCAAGATCACGTCGGCGAAGCACCTCGGCATTCAAGGCGGGTCCAATGGCGGATTGCTGATGGGCGTGATGCTCACGCAACGGCCGGATCTTTTCAAAGCGCTCGTTTGCCAGGTGCCGCTCCTGGACATGAAGCGCTACAACAAATTGCTGGCCGGCGCGAGCTGGATGGACGAATACGGCGATCCGGACAAGCCCGAAGACTGGGCCTACATCAGCAAGTTCTCTCCGTATCAAAATGTCGTGAAGGGGAAAAAATATCCGCGCGTGCTGTTCACGACTTCGACGCGTGATGACCGCGTTCACCCTGGCCACGCCCGCAAAATGGTGGCGAAGATGAAGGAACAAGGCCATGACGTGCTTTACTATGAGAACATCGAAGGCGGCCACGGCGGCGCGGCGAACAACAAGCAAGCCGCTTACATGTCAGCTCTGGCCTACACCTTCCTGGTAAAGGAACTTCGGGAACCCTGACCGGGTAAGGACGCGTTCCACCGCGTCCCTGGATTATCCTGAGCGCGCCGGCCGAACCGAGAGCGAACGATGGGTACCCTGAGCGGCTCTCTGTTTCCATCGTTGCCTCCCTGGCAGCCGAACGCCGCCAGGTTCGATTTGGGACGCAGTGGAATGCGTCCCTACCGTCTTCATGGAAATCCGGCTTGGTCACGGGGCCATGCACACGGCTCATGAACCAGGTAGGGCGAGTCCGTCCCGGCGAGCCGCTCGACGTGCGTGGAACACGTCCGACTCGGCTCGCTGAGACAGGCTCGCCCTGCCTCTTCGTCATGGAATGCCAGGGGTAAAGATGGTTGGTTCGACGTTCGGCGTTCGAGGTTGGATGTTCAAAGTTTGGAATCTCAACATCGAACATCGAACGCCGAACATCGAACGCTGAACTTGAAGACACCAAGAAACGTTGAATCCGTGCCCGACCCGGGCCATCCCATTCCGCGCCTGGTTCCCGAGGAGCCATTTCCTGCCTATGCGTATGTTCCGGGCAAATCGCCGCATCCGACGCGCAACGCCGCGCACCGCGGTAGCGACAAACCTCATGCATCCCCTGCGCCACTCGATCCGGATCATTGGCGCGAATGCCGGCCGTATGTCCGGGGAATCGATCTTTTCAATCACGGCTATTACTGGGAAGCGCACGAAGCCTGGGAAAGTCTCTGGCACGCCTCGGGCCGGCGAGGGCCGGTGGCGGAATTTCTCAAAGGACTGATCGCGCTGGCGGCCGCAGGCGTGAAAGCCCGCGAGGGGCGGGCCGGCGGAGTCAAACAACATGCCCAGCGCGCGCGCAGTATTTTCGAGCCAATGAAAGTTCAACCCGCGTCTGGCCCCACACCCCGCTTCCTCGGCTTGGAACTGCGCACGCTGATCGACAACTCGACACGGATCGCCGAAATGCCCGAAAAAGTCCTGAACACCGCGGACTGTTCCGTGGCGATTGTTTTTGAGTTCCAGCTTCGCTTGGAGCCCAGCGCATCCTGAAGACCGGGGTTCGGATCACCCTCTTCCCCGGTAAGGGAGGAGAGGGCTGGAGAGGGGAGGTCCGTCTTTATGCGTTCCCCCTCTCCTTGGTCCTCTGCCCACTGGTGCCTCGTGGGGAGAGGCAGAGAACTCCAAAGAACTCCTTCACTCCGTCTTCGGGACTTGGGCGGCTGGTGCTCAAAACCCGGCAGTAAACTGCCGGGCTATTTTCAAGTCTCCCTCCGGGAGAGCTTCCGCGGTCCAACGTCCAATTTCTAGTGCAGGCAGCCGGCAATGCCGCGATAATCATTACAAATCTGCGCTGCCTGGATGAATCCTGAAACCAACCTGACATCGAGTCGGTCTCATTGCCTGAATTGAGCTATGAGTGAAGAGAAGCAAACCTCGCGGAGCGGCGATTCCGGCGCAGGCAGATTTCTTCCCGTGCTGCTCCTGTTCTTCGTCGGCAGCGGGTGCGCGGCGTTGATCTACGAGATTGTCTGGTTCCAGTTGCTCCAACTCGTGATCGGGTCGTCGGCGGTTTCCTTGGGCGTGTTGCTGGGGACGTTCATGGGCGGGATGTGTCTGGGGAGCGTGGTCTTGCCGCGGATCGTTTCCGCTAATCGCCATCCTTTGCGGGTGTATGCCGGTCTGGAGTTGGCGATCGGAGTTCTTGGCATTCTGGTTTTGCTTCTGGTCCCTCAAGTTGCCCGGCTCTATGTGGCAGGCGCCGGCCATGGCTTCACGGGCATCCTGCTTCGCGGGGTCGTATGCGCCGGGTGTTTGCTGCCACCGACCATTCTGATGGGCGCGACGCTCCCGGCCATGGCGCGTTGGGTCGAAGCAACGCCGCACGGTATTTCGTGGCTGGGCTTTTTCTACGGAGGGAACATCGCCGGGGCCGTGTTTGGTTGTCTGCTGGCGGGATTCTATTTGCTCCGCGTCCATGACATGGCGACGGCCACGTACGTCGCGGCTGCGATCAACGGAGCTGTGGCTCTGGGTGCCTTGGCCTTTGCGGCGCTGGCTCGTTACGAGCGCGACCAATCCTTTGCTTCGCGCAGCAGCCGACGCGAGGAGGCTCATTCTCTCAAATCCGAAATCCGAAATCCGAAATCCGAAGTGGATCAGAGCCTCCTGACGTCCGCGGCTACGAGTACGCCCGATTCCAGTGAAACAGGCTCTGCTGCTGATACCGCGGCTTCCTGGCCGGTGTATGTGGCCATCGCGCTCTCCGGATTCTGCGCGTTGGGCGCCGAAGTGATCTGGACGCGGCTCTTGTCGCTGCTCCTCGGTGGGACGGTCTATACGTTCTCCATTATTCTTGCAGTGTTCCTCGTCGGATTGGGAATCGGCAGCAGCGTCGGGTCGATCCTGGCGCGCGAAACCGTTCGAGCACGGCTGGCGGTGGGTGGCTGTCAACTGCTGTTGGCCGCCGCGACGGCGTGGACCGCATACATGCTGGCCAATTCGCTTCCCAATTGGCCGATCAAACCGGCGCTTTCCACCAATCCGTGGATCGGTTTCCAATTAGATCTGGCGCGATGTTTTTGGGCGGTGCTGCCGCCGACGCTCCTTTGGGGCGCAAGCTTCCCGCTGGCGCTCGCGGCCGTGGCCTCGCGCGGACGCGACCCAGGCCGGCTGGTCGGCGGCGTGTACGCGGCGAACACGGTCGGCGCGATCCTGGGCGCAATCGGCGCGAGTGTCGGCCTGATTCCATGGATCGGCACGCAGCATTCGCAGCAAGTGTTGATGGGAATCTCCGTGGTGGCTGCGGTGTTGGTTTTGACTCCTCTGCTCTGGGCAAGACGGAACAACGCCTCTGAAGCCGAAGGCCCGGCCCACTCCGCACTCCGCACTCCGCATTCCGCCCCCGGCCAAACCGTGCCAACGATGTTCGGCA
The DNA here is from genome assembly GCA_016871535.1 of Verrucomicrobiota bacterium. Taxonomy (NCBI): domain Bacteria; kingdom Pseudomonadati; phylum Verrucomicrobiota; species Verrucomicrobiota bacterium. The sequence continues at coordinate 67,533 of VHCZ01000003.1, read as the reverse complement.
GAATCTCGGGCTCTCTGGCTCTGTTGTTCGCGGGCGTGTTGGCCGCGTGGTTGATCTGGCACGTGCCCAAGGTCCCGTGGGGCCTGGTCGCGTATGGCCGCAACCTCGCGATTCAAGACGAGGTTTCGAAGCCGCTTTACCTGGGCGAGGGAATGAACTCGTCGGTCGCGGTCACCGAGTCCAGCGGCCAGGTGCGGAATTTCCATGTCAGCGGCAAAATCGAAGCGTCCACCGAACCCCAGGACATGCGGCTGCAACGCATGCTGGGCCACATCCCGGCCTTGTTCCATCCGCAGCCCAAATCCGTCTTGATTGTCGGCTGCGGCGCGGGCGTGACGGCCGGCTCGTTCATCGTGCATCCCGGCATCGAGAAGATCGTCGTTTGCGAGATTGAACCGCTCATTCCGAAGGTCGTCGCTCAGTATTTCGGCAAAGAAAACTACAACGTCGTGAAAGATCCCCGCGTAAAGATCGTTTATGACGACGCCCGGCATTACGTGCTCACGACCGCGGAAAAGTTCGACATCATCACCTCCGATCCGATCCATCCCTGGGTCAAAGGCGCGGCGACGCTTTACACGAAGGAGTATTTCGAGTTGTGCAAACGGCATTTGAATCCGGGCGGGCTGGTGACCCAATGGGTGCCGCTTTACGAGAGCCGAATGGACGTCGTGAAAAGCGAGATCGCGACTTTCTTTGAAGTGTTTCCCCACGGCACGATCTGGAGCAACGATCTGGGCGGCGAAGGCTACGACGTGGTTCTGCTCGGCCAAAGCGACCCGATCAAGATCAACGTGGACGAGCTGGATCGGCGGCTGGAACACCACGAGGCCGTCAGCCAATCCCTCGGCGAGGTCGGTTTCAAATCGACGGTGAGTTTGCTCGCGACCTATGGCGGCCAGGGACCGGACCTGAAGCCGTGGCTGAAGGACGCGGAAATCAATCAGGACCGCAACCTCCGGCTCCAATACCTGGCTGGACTGGGACTCAATGCCAGCGAGGGTTGGAGCATTTTCGAGCAAATGATCGTTCACCGGAAGTTTCCGGAAAACCTCTTCATCTTCTCGGCGAGTCAGAGAGAGGCGTTAAGAGCCGCGCTGGAGGGAAAGGATTCGCAGTGAACAACAATGTAGGGCAGGCATCCTGCCGGCATCCTGCCTGCCCAGTGACGCGTCGCTAACGACCATCCGAAAACGCAACGCGATCCTGGACTGAAATTGGGACAGGCTGGAAGCCTGTTCTACGTTGAAATGCTCGCAATCACTCACATTCCTTCGCCGAAGCTGAGCCGGTGCGAACTGACTTTCGTTGCTCGCACCGCCATCGACTACCGCCGGGCGCTCCTTCAACACGAAGCGTATTGCCGGATGCTGCGCGAATGCGGCGCCGAGGTCCGCGTGCTGGACGTGAATCGCGATTTCCCGGATGGTGTGTTTATCGAAGACACAGCGATCATTCTGGATGAAGTGGCCGTCCTCGCCTCGATGGGCGCGGAATCCCGGCGCGCCGAGCCGGCCGGGATCGAACCGGTGCTTCGCAAATACCGGGAGGTCCAGAGAGTGGAATTTCCCGCAACCATTGAAGGCGGAGACGTAGTGCGCGTGGGGCAGACGTTGCTCGTGGGTCTGTCGTCGAGGACGAACCCGGCCGGGCTGGAAGCATTGGCGGCCATCGCGGTGTTCCACAATTACCGCGTCCGGGGCGTGCCGATCCGGGAATGTTTGCACTTGAAGTCGGCTTGCACGGCTTTGCCCGATGGACGGCTGCTCATCAATCCGGCGTGGGTGAATGCTCGAGATTTGGCTGGGTTTGAAACCGTTCCTGTGCCCGAATCCGAACCCTGGGCGGCGGACGTGTTGAGCATCGGCGATATCGTTTGCATGGCCGCCGTGTACCCGCGAACGGCTGAGGCAATTGCCAAACTTGGCTTCACGGTTCAAACAACGGATTTGTCCGAATTTGCCAAGGCGGAAGGCGGTGTCACTTGCTTGAGTTTGATTCTGGAGTCCCACTAAAATGACGACAACGGAAAGCTCGGACGGCCTCCGAGCCGTGCGCGCGGCTCTTGAGCTTATCGCTGGTAGGGCGAGTCCGTCCCGGTGAGCCGCTCGACGAGCCCGGAACACGTCCGGGGCGGCTCGCTGGGGACAGGCTCGCCCTACCTTGAAGTTCGTGGTCGCCGTTCTCCCGAACGGGTCGTTCGAAGATGGCGCGAGGTTCGTGGCCAAGAGGGATGACCAATGAGTACCTGTCGTGCACAATCTCTTTTACCTGCTCGCCGTCAGCGCGCTGGAACAAGGGCTTTCTCCGTGAATTTCGAGGCGAGGCCATGTCATTGCAAGGAGTCCATTATGCCAAAACTCAGAATCGCCTCATTTAACGCCGAATGGATGCCGAATCTGTTCGTCGGCAACGAAGCCAGAATTTACCCGGCCGAATCCAAGAAGGGCGGATTGGGCGGCAAACCCAAGGATTGCCCGGGCGTGTGCAAACGCATCGCGGGCGTCGTCAAGACCGTGGATTGCCACGTCGTGGGCATCGTCGAAGGCCCGCCGCGCAAGGCCCAGATGGAATTGTTCGTGAAAGAATACCTGGGCAATCGCTACAAGGTTTTCAGCGCGGAAAGCGGGCCGCAATCCAATCATCTCCTCGTGCGCGACGATTGCCCGGTGAAGGCGGTGCAAGTCCCCGAGACCAACGACATCTACAAACATCTTTCGCGCAAGGTGGAGTATTACCACTAGGACGAGGTCAAAAAGGCGACCCTGGAGAAGTTCACGCGCAAGCCCGCAGTCCTGCGCTTCAAAATCCAGACTGAGACGTACGAGCTGATGCTGTTCCACACCAAGTCGCAAATCTCCAGTCTCAAGCGGAAAGAGCATTTCACCCGGCGCGACAAAGAGGTCATCGTCGATGCGTTGCGTTCCCGCCAGAAGCTTTCGGCGGAGATGGCCGCGGTGCGCCGCTACCTCAGCCACGCCATTCTCAGCCTGCGCACCGACGGCTGCATTCTCATGGGCGACCTGAACGATGGGCCGCACCGCGATGTCTTCGAGGAGCATTTCCTTATCCACAACATCGTCGATGAATTGCGCGGCGGTTTTCATCGCGAAGCCGCGCTCATGCACCACGCGCTCCCGCAAGCTTATCTGGAACCCGACGCCGACCACGCTTACTCCGCCGAGTTCTCGGACCCGACGCGCGATGGGAAAATGATCCGGACGCTCACCGACCACATCCTGGTCACCACGGGCATTTTCAACGGCACGACCAAACTCAAATCGCTACGCGACGCCGGCAAGGTGGATCATCAAGCTTACGGGCAGCACGTCGTGAACAAGGGAAAAACTCGCGACGACCGCCCCAGCGACCATCGCCCGGTCGTGGCGGTGTTTCAGTTTTAGAGACCACCTGCCAAAAGCAATTTCCGAAACGTGGGGCAAACTTGCCGGTTTGCCACGACGGCATACGTGTTTGCGTGGTAGGGACGGATTCCACTCCGTCCCAAATCAAGCCTTGAGGCAGACCGCCGCCCAGGAAGAGACGATGGCCCAACGGAGGCTCCTGGTTTTTCCGTTACCCGTTTCCCCCTTCAAGAGACGCCTCAAGGATTAATCAGGGACGGAGTGGAATCCGTCCCTACCCACGCTAAACAGATACCGCCCGGCAGGGTGTCGGCCCCCTTTTCGGAAATTGCTTTTGGCAGTCTGACGGCTCGGAGAATCCCTGATCTCCAAATCCGGTTTCGCCGGTAGCGGTGGCTTTGGTATTCGTACCGTGGCACTCTGGCCGTTCTTCTGGCCGGGAAAGCTTAGCCAGAACCAGGCCGTCCGAACCGGGGAGCACACGCGCCCTCGCGTGTTTCGACCGGCGCCTCGCCGGTCGGATGGAACGCGTCAGAAGGCCACTCGAGGGCGACAGGTTGGACGGAACCCTTGGGTCGGCGAGGGCGCCGACCACGGCACGCGAGGCGCGTGCGCTCCCCTTCTTCACTGAATCGTTACGGCTTGCCCCCGCGACTCCGAATCTGATGAATCGCCCATTGCGCGTGCTCCGCGATGAGCGGTTCGTTCTCCCTCGCCGCGCGCTCCAAGGCCGGCAGCGCGCTTTGATCCCCGACGTTCCCCAGCGCGACGCATACGTTTCGCGAGAGGCCGCGGCGCTTGGCGCGGAGAATGGGCGTGTTGGCGAAGCGGCGTTTGAACGCCGCGTCGTCCAGCGCAAGCAAATCCAATAAGTCCGGCGCGGCCAGGTCTGGCCGCGCGTGTTCCCTCATCAGGTTGGCTTCGCGGGCGAACCGATTCCACGGACAAACCTCCAGGCAATCATCGCAACCGAAAATCCGCGCCCCGAGGGCGGGACGCAGTTCGACCGGGATCGCCCCGCGCAGTTCGATGGTGAGGTAGGAGATGCACCGCCGCGCGTCGAGTTGGAACGGGGCCACGATCGCTTGCGTCGGGCAGGCCGCCAGGCAGCGGGCGCACGAGCCACAAAGATTTTTGGCGGGGGCGTCGGGTTCGAGCGGGAGCGTGGTGAGAATTTCGGCCAGGAAGAACCAGTTGCCCAGTTGCCGGTTGATCAAGTTTGTGTGTTTTCCGATGAACCCCAGGCCCGCCCGTTGCGCGAGATCCCGTTCGAGCAACGGGCCGGTATCGACATACCACAGCGAACGGGTTCCTGGTCCGCCGAGGCTGTTGACGTGCTGGGTAAGCTGCTTCAAAGGCTCGGCCAATGCTTCGTGGTAGTCGGTGTAGCGGGCGTAGCGGGCGACAATTCCGGTGGGGCGGGGGGCGGGGGGCGTAAAACGTGAATCGTCAGGAGCGCTAGCAGAATCGCGGCGATTGGCGTAGTTGACGGCCAGGGTGATGATGGTTTTGGCTTCCGCGAGCACTTCTTGAGGGTTGACGCGTTTGGCGGCGTTGCGCTCCAGGTAAGCCATTTCGCCGTGGCGGCGGGCCGCGAGCCAACGGCGGAACTCGGCTGCGGCCAGCGGGGGATCAGCCGTGGTGAATCGGCAGGCGTCAAAGCCCAGTGCCAGCGCTCGGCTCAGAATGCGGTTTTTCACGAGGGCGGGCCTGGGCGGCCCGGAATTGATGCGCCACCTGGAGCGCGACCTCTTTGACGGACCGAATGTCGGTGCCGATCAACACGTCGGCCTGGCGGTAAAATCCCTCGCGTTCCGCCAGCAACTTGCGGATGGTCGCCAGCGGATCCGGGGTGTTGAGGAGCGGGCGATGGGCCTGGTGGCGGACGCGGCGCCAGATGACTTCCGGCGCGGCCCAAAGACAGACGACGAGCGCGTGCGTTTTCAGGCTGGCCAGGTTGGCCGGATGCGTCACCAACCCGCCGCCGGCGGCAATGACCGTCCGCCGGTAACGCGCCAATTCTTCCACCACCGCGCGCTCGTGCTCGCGAAACTTCACTTCGCCTTCTTCGGCAAAAATCGCGCTGATCTTCTTGCCGGTCCGGCGTTCGATCAGGACGTCCGTGTCCACCAGGCGAAAGTGGAGGATGCGCGCGAGCAGTTGGCCGACGGAAGTTTTCCCCGTGCCCATGAAACCAACCAGCGCGATGTTGTGCAGAGGCCGCGACTGACTCACGTTCTCTAATTAGCCGATCAGGGAGCGCCAGGCACGCATTTTAGCGAGCCTGGCTTAGCCGGAACGATTCAGTTGAACTGGGGAGCACACGCGCCTCGCGTGTGCCGACCAGCGCCCCGCCGGTCGGATCCTCGTTGAAACCGTCGCACTGAGTGGGACGGTTCAGTTCGATTGAATAGAGTCGGCGAGGGCGCCGACTCCCGGACGCGAGGGCGCGTGTGCTCCCCGTCCGATCTGAATCGTCGCTGCTTACTGCTTGGTCCACGGGATGGACGACAAAGCTCGTAGCGCAGAGTTGCACTCTGCCGTATCACAGAATTGTATTCTGCGGGGCGTCTCCCAGTCCGAGCCCGCTGGGACTGGCCGGCGCCCTGCCGATTGGAAATCGGCGATACAGCAGATTGAAAATCTGCGCTACGGTTCTCCGGTCGATCTGTCGTCAATCCCACGGTCTGCACAGTATTATTAGCTTGGATCAAGGCTGGCGATGGCGGCTTTGAGTTTGTCCGAAATGAATTTCTGGTATTCGGGAGAAGTGACCTTGCGGCTGTCGGCCTGGGACACGTAAAAGCTGTCGATGGCCGCGCCTTTCTCGGTGCAAATCTTCGCCAGGGCGATGTCGAGGCTCAAGTCTGCCAGCGCCTGCGAGATGATGTAAAGCAACCCGACCCGGTCCTCGGTCTGGATGTCGATGACCGTGTAGTAATCGGAGGTATCGTTGTCAAAATGGAGGACGGTCGGGATTTGCTCGCCTTCGAGCGCGCGATAGATCGGCACGGTCACTTTCTGGCGGGCGATCAGCGGCGAGAGATCCAGATGGCCGGTGAGCGCCGTTTTCAAGAATCGCTCGAACTTCTCGCGTTCCTCCCGGACCGGCAGCAAACCGGTTTTGGCATCGGTCACAAAGAACGTGTCCAGAATGATGCCATCCGTGCGTGAGAAGATTTGCGCGCTGAGAATGTTGAGGCCCGCCGCAGTCAGGCAGCCGGTGATCTTGCTGAAGAGGCGGGCGCGGTCCCAGGTGCAGACGTGCACGGCGGTGTAGCCGCGGTCCGGCTCGTTGTGCCAGTCGATGACCGGTTCGAGCGCTTTGTCCTCCTCGTGCATTTGCAGTTGCAGGAATCGCTGCTCGCGGTCCAGGTCGGCCATGATTTGCCGGGCGGAATGAATCTGGAAATAACGCGCGGGCAAATGCGCGAAGTGAGCCTGGAGTTCGTCTTCCCCGAGGTGAGACGACATCAGCTTGCGAACCTCCGCGGCCAGCAGTTCACGATGTTTTTCTTCGGCACGAAGAAAGTCCGTCCCGCCCGAGAGCAGGTTCATGGTCTTGTGATAAAGCGTCGAGAGCAGAGTATCCTTGAATCCGTTCCAGAGTTGTTCGCTGGTCCCCAGGGAATCGGCAAAGGTGTGCAGCAGGAGCATGTCCAGGTTTTCAGGAGACTGGACCAGCGCGGCAAAATTCCGAATCACCACCGGGTCGTCCAGGTCGCGGCGCAGCGAGATTTGAATCATGGCCAGGTGCTGTTCCACGAGCAGGCGCAGGGCGTGGGTGGTGGCGCTGTCCAGGCCCAGGCGCCGGGAGACGTTCAGGGTAAGTTTCCCGCCGAGCACCTCGTGCTTGCCGTCGTCATAGGCTTTGCCCGCGTCGTGCAGCAGCAACGCCAGATAAAGGACGAACGGCCGCTCGATGCGCTGGAAGATTTCGGTGTAACGGTTGAAGGGTGGTTGCTTCGCTTCCCAGACCTGGTCCAGCTTTTCGAGGCACATCAGTGTATGCTCGTCGGCGGTGTAACGGTGATAGAACTCGTGCTGGACCAGGCACGTCAAACGCCCGAACTCCGGCAGGTACCGCCCCAGCAGTCCGACGTCGTGCATGGCGCGCAGGATCGGCGCGACGTTTCCGCGTTGGTTGAGGATTTCGAGAAACGTTTCGTGAACGTGCCGGTCCTGCAGGAAGGTTTTGCCGGCCAGCGACAGATGGTTGCGGACGAGCTGCGTCAGGTCGGGGTGCAGCGTGAATCCGCGTTGCTGCGCGTAGAGAAACACGCGCATCAACCGCCGCGGCTGGTCGCGAAAGACGCGCGGCGTGGCGGCGTGAATCTCGCGGTCGATCAGCTTGAAGCCGTCGAACAACTGCTGCAGCGCGCGCTGGCGGCCGCTGCGAATGATCTGGCGCAGCGAAGGCAGCCGCTGCGGTTGCGGCAGCAGCGCCAGCCGCTGCTCCACCGTGCGCGTGATCAGGTAAATGTTGCGCATGTGCGAATACAGATCGCGCATGAACCGCTGGAGCCGCTTGCTCGGCGAACGGTCGGTGTAGCCCAGGTGGTGCGCCACAACCGGCTGCAGACTCCTGGACAGCGCGTCCACGGGCCGGTTGGTCTGGTAGTGCAGCTCGTTCCGGGTCCGGAGCAGGAAATCGTAAGCGGCTTCGAGTTGCTTGGATTCGCCGGCGCCGATCAATTCCCGCGTCTCCATTTCGCGCAGCGTGCGTACGCGGTATTTGAAGAAGGACATCCAGACCAGGTTCTGGAAATCGCGCAATCCGCCGCAGCCATTCTTGATGTTGGGTTCCTGCATGGTGGCGGAATTGCCGAACTTGGCGCGGCGAGCCTCCTGATCTTCGATTCGCGCCTTGATGTAGCTCGCTTCCGAACCCCGCACGCATTTGGCCAGGACGACGGCCTGCATGCGCTGGAACAACTCCTCGTCCCCGGCGATCAACCGCGCTTCGATCAGCGACGTTTTGGATTGCATGTCCGTGTTGGCAATCCGCGCGCAGTCATCGACGCTGCGGACGGAATGGCCAACCTTCAGTCCGATGTCCCAGAGCGTGTAAAGCAACCCATCCGTGAGGGCCGAGAGATACGGACGCGGCTTGCCGTTGAAAACCAGTTCCCCCGAATGCAGGAACATGATGTCAATGTCGCTCTGGGGATTGAGTTCGCCCCGGCCATAGCCACCGAGCGCGACCAGAGCAAAGGTTACTCTCCGGGCGGACGCATCTAGCGGCGCGCTGTTTCGGACGGCGTCCAGGAGGTAGCGCAAGAGGACATCGAGCACCGCGGCTTGCCCCTGGCAGACCGCGCGCCCGCCGGCGCCGGCGCGATGTTGCATCTTGAGGCGATGGCGTTCGACTTTGAGGAAGTTCTTGTAGCGCGCCAGTTCGCTGCTGGGCGCGCGGTTTTGCGGCAAGACCAGCCGCTGCGCGGCGTGCGCTTCGATCTTTTCCAACAGGTTCCGCATCCGACGCACGATAGGTCAGAAGTCCGCGAAAACGCAAGTGAACCTGAGAAGTCTTTCCAACTGAACACTCAGTCACCGGTATTTCCAGAGCGTGAATGAAACTGAAACTGACTTTTGACTTTGATCATCGCAGGAATCGCCCTTCCGATTGAACACCAACCGCCTCTGTGGCCGGAGGGGGACGAACGAGCCGGGTTCGCGTCACACGGAATAGTTCATCTTTCCCAAAACCGTGGAGAGGATCCGGAGGGCGAGAATGGCGCTTGGTTTCGTCCGGGATTCCGATCAGATTGACCCGCATGGAAAGCGCAACGGTCAGCGGGTTCCGTCGAGAGGCGCCGCCCGCCGCGCGAAAGCATGAAACCCATCATCTTCCACGCCGAAGCGGCGGGCGAATTCCGGCCTGTCGAATTGACGTTCGCTACAGAAGCGGAAGTCCGACGCGTGCGGGCTTGGCGGAAGATGACACCGGGAACGGACGCGGCGGAGTTCGCCGCACTCGCCGCCAAACGCTGGTTCTACTACACCCGTGAGGGCGCGACTGTAGCCAGTCTCAAAGACCTGCAAGCCGCCGTCCGCCGCAACGACCGCGCCGAACTTGCATTCCTCCTCGTCGCGTCCGCGGACTGGGCCAAGCGATACAAGTTCCTCGCGCTCGCCTACTGCCGCCGCACTTGGTGTCATCATCTTGTTCTGGACTTCCTCGCCGTCCGTCCAGGCTTGATGTTCGCGAATCAGCCCATTTCCGGGATCGGCACTGGAATGCTTTTCAGCCTCACGGGGATTGCCGCTTTCCTCGGCATCGAAATGATCTGGGGCGAGGCCACGGGCAGTTCCGCCCCGTTTTACGAAAAGATTCTGCAAACCCGCCCTGTGCAGGATTTGTTCATCATCCGTCGGGACACCATGCGCGGCATCCGGGATTACTACTTAACCGATCGGAAGCGCCGTCTTGCAAAAGCGAAACACTGAACGCACTCTATCCAATATGAAACGGAAGCTGACGCCGAAAGATTGGCTGGATGACCTGCTGGAATACGAGCGCACGCACGAAATCGCGTTCGCCTCGCCTCGCGCCTTGCTGGAAGCCCGCATGATTGCGGAAATGGACAAGGCCCGCCGTCCGCACCGCCGCGTCCACCGCAACGGCGTCGCCCGCCGCCGCAAACTCACTGCTCGCTGACTTTCGTCACAAGGCAGCACGGGCCTCCCGCTCACCCGCATCGCAGGACTTGCCTCGCCGACGCACGGTTACCATCGTCGTCATCCAGTCCAAGGACAGCGCGAAACAACGCGAAATCGAGCGCCAGAAAACGGAGAGCGCTGACCGTTCAAACTGAACACCAACCCGCCGTTGTGGCCAGAGAGCCACCGCGCATTCACGTCGCGCAACTTGATTCCGCCTCTCGCCGTCGAACGAGGACAGAGTCGGGTTTAGGAGCGCCGCTGATACGGTGGGTCAAATCAAGTTGGCCGTTTTTGTAGAGGTCCAAAAACCAACCGACGTCTTGTGTTGTCGGGCAGCGTTGCATAAAAGCCTTTCAATCTGGATAAGGGCCGAGAAACCGTTCCCCGTCGAAGTGAATCAAATGATCCGGAGCTTCAGCAACCCAAACTTCTGTCTCCCAGGAAATCAGCGGCAGAAAACTCTGCATCGCGCGCCGCGTCTCGAACGCGGTAACGAACACCAGGCCGGCCTTGCAGCTTTTGAAAAGGTCTTTGAGTTCATTCCGACGCTTCCAATCCACCGCCCCAGCGCTCGTGACAGCTTCAACCAACAGCAACCAGTTGCGCTTCGTGTCATGCACCACGACATCGGGCATTTTCGCCGACGCCGCAATCACACCCCTCAAGCCTTCGAGGTAGGCTGCTTCCAGATGCAGAAACTTGCTCTCGGCGTCGCCGATGTAAACAACTGTCGCGCCCGGCGCGAAGCGTGGACAAAACTCCTCGATGATTTGTTTAATGAGCGGATTCTGGCCGCCCGGCGAGATTGTTACCGTTTCGCCAGAAGGAAGCTTCACTGGAATGCGCGCCAGCTTGCGCTCGCGCTCGACAGATTCACGAATCTTTGCGCGATTCGCCAGATACTCCTTCAACTGCGCGGACCACGGCTTCGTTCCAAACGTGCGCACCAGCGCTAACGCCGTCGGTTCGATTTGATAAACGGTTTGGCCGCTGTTCGTGGGGCGGTTCGGATTGTCCGGGTTGCGCAGCAACAATCCCGCTTCGACGAAGTATTTGACGGCTTCGTCGCGAATGGTTTCGCGCGTGTTCGGCGCGTATCGGACACCGTAGGCTTTCGCAATGAACCCAATGATGGGCGTGATGCCACGGAGCGGATTTGAGGCGGCGCTCCACGGGGCGTTCGCGACAAGGTCGAGCAGCGCGAGGAAAGTGTAGGCCGCGACTTCGCTGCTCTGTCTCGGACCGAAGCCGATTGCTTTGAGGATTTCCATCGCTTCGCCCAGCTTTCCCTTCCTCGCTGCGGCGCTCGCGCGGGCATTGGCGGCGGCCATCAAACAAGCTCCCTTTCAACGAGCGCGTCCAACTCGGCCTGGTCGGGGAACGCATCGGCGATTTTGCGGCCAAGCGATTCGAGCTCCGCGCGCGTCGGGTAGCGCATGTTCCGCAAGTCGGTCGCGTTGACCTGTGTGTGACCATTGAACTGGCGGAAGTAAACATCAACCAGCGTTGAATTCAGGAAGGCGGCGAGCCCCTTCGCCACGTCCATCGGCAGCCCGCGTCCACGAGCATGGAAATAGTTCAGATGGTTTTCAAAGCCGACACGCTCTGCGCGGATGCGGTGTGGGTCGTAAATGCAAGCCACCACTCGCCGACGCTCCTCTTTCGACGTGAAGCGTTTCACCAGGACGTAAATCGCGCCCGGCACGAGCAGTTCCTGCGTGCGTTCGGTATCGCGGATGGCGTTCGGCTTCTTGCCGCCCGGCTTCGGCCAATGCACGAAGCCGCCGTTAAGGTGGCACGGGTAAATCAGCGGCGCGGTATCGTCCTGAGGCTCGCGAACGAGAAACTGCTTCGCGCGGAAATCTACGACGCGTCCCGTCGAAACTTCCAAGCCGAGCGTCGCGAGCGGAGCCGTGAATCTCCGCATCTTCTGGCGAACCGCTTCGTCTGACTCGGCAGCGACAAGGTGAATGAACTGCTCGGGGTCGCGCGGCGAAACAACCTCGCTGAATGGACAGGTTCGGGCCGTCATTTTGCCGCCGGTCTCGCCGCTGCTCGTCGAAATGACGACCAACTCCGGCTTCTTCGGCGACTTAACGGCATGAACGATGATGTTCTCCTGCAACACGTCATCATGTTGAAACGCCACCGACCGCGATTCGAAAACGTGGAGTCGGCGGAGCGACATCACCGCAAGGAACTGTTCGCGGAACGGACGGAAGTAAGGCCCATTGCAGAAACTGCGCGGGCAAATCGCCACCATCTCGCCGCTTTCGCACAGAAGTTTCGCGGCGAGCGCAAGAAAGCCTGTGTAGAGGTTGCTCGTTTCAATTCCAGTCTCACGCAGCAGCCGTCGCGCGTGTGAGTCGCTGTTGATCTTGCGATAGGGTGGATTGAGGATGACCGCGTTGAACGGTGTCTTGGATGAATCGAACAAGTCTTGGCGCGTGAGTGTAACCGCAGCCCCAATGAAATCTTCGTGGTGCAAGTCCGCAGTGAACGCGATTCCGGTTTGCTCACACTCGGTCCGGCACAACCGCAATGTCCGCTCAAGAGCCGGAAGGATTGCGTCGTCAAGCTCGTAGGCTGTCACGGCAATTCGTTTTGGCGGACGCCCGCCGCCGCATGACTGCTTCACAAAAGCAGCGATGAGTGCACCGTCTCCCGCGCCGGCGTCAAGCAGACGGATTTCGGCCGGGCATTTCTCGAATAACGACGCCATGAAAGCCCCGATAGATTCCGGCGTGAAGAATTGCCCCAACTCCTGTTTCCGTTCGGCATCAAACTCGACGGACGCCTTGGAACGGAGAGGTTCAAGGATGCGGCTTCGGGATGAATCAAGCACCTGCATTGCTGAAAGAAACTTTACTCGAGAGCGGGATGGTTGCGCAAGATGCCCTTTGTGGCCTTTGTGGCCTCCGCATTTTGGACGCACCCAAGCAGCTTTCCGCTTGCGTCCGATTGTTCAGCGCCCTGAAGAGCCCCGCGCGGGAAATGCGCTTTCATGGGGCGCATAAGCACGCAGCGCCATGATTGTGCGACCGAACTGCGGCAAACAAGCGTCAGCGGAAACGGCAAACCGCTGTTGAGCCGGCGACGTTTCAATCCGGCTCGCATCTTCGTCGAAAAGGACGCGGCGCGACGCCAAACACAGCAACCGAGACGGTCGCGCTCCCCAGCTTCATCAAAAGGCCGAGATCAGCAAAAATCGAAATCCTGAACACCTCCCAAAACTCTTCCACCCCGCCGGTGTTTGCCAAGGCTTCGGCTTAAGAGCCTGTCTGACAGGCTCTAACCGGCTTGTGCCAGAGTTGCGGTCTGTTACGTTGATACCCGATGGCTGCCAACCTCGATCCCGATGCCGCCCTGATGCTTCGCGTCAAACAGGGCGATATGGCCGCTTTTGAGGAACTAGTCGAAAAGTACAAGCAGCCGGTTATCAATCTTCTTTTCCGGACCCTGCCCGACGCGACCGAAGCGGAAGACCTGGCGCAGCACGTCTTTCTGCAGGTATTCAAATCCGCGCATCGCTATCGCGTGTCGGCGAAATTCTCCACCTGGCTGTACACGATCGCCCGGAACCTTTGCCTGAACGAAATCCGTCGGCGCTCGCGGCACCCGGCGGATTCTCTGGACGCGCCGCATCCAGACAACGAAGACCAACCGATCCGCCAGTACGAAGATACCAAGAACGCGCTCCCCCCTGATCTTGTCCTGCGGGATGAATTGACGCGTAAGATCGAAGAAGCCCTGGCGGACCTCCCCGAGAACCAGCGGACGGCCATCCTGTTGTTTCAGGAGGACGAAATGTCCTACGAGGAAATCGCCCAGGTCCTGGGCTGTTCGCTTTCCGCGACCAAATCGTTGATCCATCGCGGACGGGAATCGCTCAAACTGAAGCTCAAGCCGTATCTGCGGACTGGGGCCTGGGAGGCAACGAAGCAGTTCTAATTCCCCTTTGACTCGATGGGCGGCTTCGCTATGCTTCGCGCCTATTTCGCTTTATGGCCAGGTTAACCGTCCATGATCTGAACGTCCGGGGCAAACGCGTCTTCGTGCGCGTCGATTTCAACGTGCCCATGGAAGAGAAGGACGGGCAGATGATCGTCACGGACACCACCCGCATCAAAGAGACGCTGCCGACGCTGGAATGGCTGATCGAGAAGGGCGCGCGAATCATTCTCGCGTCGCATCTCGGACGTCCCAAGGGCAAACGCGAGCCTTCTATGTCGCTGCGGCCCGTGGCGGCGAAGCTGGCGGATTTGATCTGCCGGCCCGTGGCGTTCGTCGATGATTGCGTGGGCGAAAAGGTCGAGAAGACAATTGGGCTGCTGCAACCGGGCGATGTGTTGTTGCTGGAGAATCTCCGGTTTTACGCCGGAGAAGAAACCAATGATGCCGCGTTCTCCGAGCAGCTCGCGCAGCTCGCGGACTTTTACATCAACGATGCATTCGGCGCGGCGCATCGCGCTCATGCATCGACCGAAGGCATGGCGCGCGCCGTTGCCCGCCGGGGCGATCCGTGCGCAGGCGGGCTCCTGATGGAACGCGAACTGCGATTCCTGGGCGACGAATTGGAAAAGCCGGCCCGCCCCTTTGTGGTCATTCTGGGCGGCGCCAAAGTTTCGGACAAAATCAGCGTCATCGACCGGTTGATCGAGCAAGCGGATTGCATCCTGATCGGCGGCGCGATGGCTTACACCTTCCGGCTGGCTCAAGGGCGCAAGACGGGCAAGTCTCTGGTCGAACCGGACAAGACGGACGTGGCCAAGACCGCGCTGAGCAAAGCGGCCGCGCGCGACGTGAAGTTTTTGCTGCCGTCCGACGATGTGATCGCCACGCCCGTGGACACCGGCAAATTGAACAAAAAAGGCAAGCCTGTGATCGAAATGCAAAACCCGCGCGTGAACAGCTCGGCAGATTTGCCGGAGGACGGCGCGGGGGTCGATATTGGTCCCGCGACAATCCGAGCTTACGGCGAGGCAATCCGGACCGCCAAAACGATTCTCTGGAATGGCCCGATGGGGATTTTTGAAGACAAACGTTTCGCGGAAGGCACCTTTGCCATCGCGCGCGCCGTCGCCGAAGCCACGAAACAGAACAGCGCCAAAAGCATCATTGGGGGCGGAGACAGCGTGAAAGCTTTGAACGCGGCGGGCCTGGGCGAACAGGTCACTTTCATGAGCACGGGCGGCGGCGCGAGCCTGGAATTTCTGGAAGGAAAAGAACTGCCGGGCGTGGCAGCCCTTTCGAGCAAGTGACGCGTTTGCAGATTCGATGAGTTCACAGTCCCAACAACGCATCCTTTCCCCTCACCCTGGCCCTCTCCCTCAGGGAGAGGGAATCTAGCCCCGGTCCCATGCAAAAGGAACGCAAGCTCATTATTGCCGGCAATTGGAAGATGAATAAGACCGTCGCCGAGGCGTTGGACCTGGTCCAGGGCTTGAAGCGGGAATTGGGCGCGGTCAAGGAAATCGACCTTGTCGTCTGCCCGCCGTTCACGGCGTTGGGCGAGGTTTCGAAGCAGATTCTGGACTCCAATATTCGGCTGGGGGCGCAGAACATGAGCGAGCAGAACGGCGGCGCGTACACCGGCGAAGTTTCGGCGGGCATGCTCAAGGAGTTCTCCGTCCGGTACGTGATCCTCGGCCACTCTGAGCGCCGGCAGTATCAGCAGGAAAGCGACGCGCTGGTAGCCAAGAAGACGCTCGCCGCGCATGCCGCGTCGCTGAAACCCATCGTGTGCGTGGGGGAGACGCTCCAGGAGCGCGAAGCCGGCAAAATGGACGACGTATTGAGCAAGCAACTCCGGGGCAGCCTGGCCGGACTGGCCAAAGAGCAAATGGCCGACACGATCCTCGCTTACGAACCGGTGTGGGCCATCGGCACGGGGCGCAATGCCACGCCGCAGCAAGCCCAGCAAGCGCACGCGTTCATTCGCAAAACGCTGGCGGAGTTGTTCGATGGAGCGATTGCCAAACGCGTGCGAATCCAATACGGTGGCAGCGTCAAACCGGGCAATGCCCGCGAGATCATGGGCCAGCCGGATGTGGATGGAGCTTTGGTGGGCGGCGCTTCGTTGGAAGCCCGGGGGTTTTCTGACATTGTGAAGAATTCGATTTAACCGAACGATGCTATGAGTTTAGTGATTGGTTTTCTGACGTTCATCATGGTGGTGGACTGTTTCCTGTTGATGCTGTTGATCCTGATTCAACTGCCCAAGAAAGAAGCGGGCGCGGGCGTGGCCTTCGGGGGAGGGGCGACGGACGCCCTGTTTGGCGCCGGGTCCGGCAACGCGCTGACCAAAATGACCAAATATACGGCGACCGTCTTTATCGTGTTGGCGTTCAGCCTTTCCTTGATGAATTCGCGCCATGCCCAGGCGGGCAAACGCCTCCTGGATGAGGAACTGCGCAAGAAGGCCGCCGCGTCCGACCAGTCCAATCCCATGAGAGACCTGAGCGGCGCGCCTAATCAGTCTTTGCCCGTTTCCCCGCAGACTTTGACGAATCTGCCCGCAATCACGGCCACGACAAGCTCGCCTGCGGCAGCGACAGCGCCCCCCGCGAAACCCTAGTGATGTGTCTCACGAATGGCTGGAGTTATGTTGCGCCCAAAACGGCCTGGGGCAAGGCGCGACAAGGGAGCATAGCCCCGGTGCTCTGCGACCGAGGAGCAACGCAGCCCCAGACCGTTTTCGGCGCAACCCTTCGGGCCGCAGGTCTTTTGGCCTCCCGCTTCGTTGCTCGCGCCTTACAGACCCACCAGGGGTATGCGCGTCGCTCGCGCCTCGCGGGAGGCCAAAATCCCTTGCGGCATAACTCCAGCCATTTGTGAGACACATCACTAGCGGTAGGGCGAGCCTGTCCGCAGCGAGCCGCACTGGACGTGTTCCAAGCTCGTCGAGTGGCTCGCCGGGACGGACTCGCCCTACCTTGCTCACAGGCCGTGAGCAGGAATTCTGAGCCTGAAGACTGCGTTCAGCACGATTTTCGGTTTGTGGGCATTCACGGCCGCAAGCATCAGGACTTTCCATTGAACCTGGTAAGGACGGATTCCACTCCGTCCCTGACTATCTGCTCAGCGAGCGAATAAGCGATCTCAGGGACGCGGTGGAACGCGTCCTTACCATTCATGGTGCGGTCAGAAGATCGTGGGAGTCGTTGGAATCCAGATGCGGTAGCCCCTATGCGTAGCTCTCTTCACATTCATCTTTTACGCCTTGCGCTTTACGTTTTACTCCCTTGCCTTGCCAGTTGCGCGCGTCTCGAAGAACCAGCCGACCTGACCATCATTAACGGACCCGAACCTGAGTCGCTCGACCCTGCCCTTGTGAGCGCCGTGGCGGACGGACGGATCGTCGCTTCGTTGTTCGAAGGCCTGACTCGTTTCAACGCCGAAACCGCGAAACCCGAGCCGGGCCTGGCGGAACGCTGGGACATTTCCCACGATGGCCTCGTTTACACGTTCCATTTGCGTACCAACGCTGTGTGGTCCACAGGCGAGCCGATTACTGCCGCGGACGCCACGTACACCTGGCGTCGCGTCCTCGATCCCGCGACGGGCTGCGTGTATTCGGGCTTGTTGTTTTACATCAAAAACGCCGAAGCCTTCGCAACCGCCAAACTCAAAGAACCGGACGCCCTCGGATTGAAGGCGGTCGGACTGCACACCTTTCGCGTCGAACTGAACGATCCCACGCCGTTCTTCCTGGATCTCTGCGCGCTGCCCGCGCTGGGAATCGTTCCTCGGCAGGCGATTGAAAAACACGGCGACCGCTGGGTCCTGGTTCATCCGGTCCCCGTCAGCGGCGCGTACGAATTGGCAGCGTGGCGGCTGAACGACAGGATTCGGCTTCGGAAGAATTCCCGTTACTGGGACGCGGCGAATACGCGCTCGCCCCTTGTGGACTTGCTGCGATGTTCCTCCGCCAGCACCGCGCTGAATCTCTACGAAACCGGTCAGGCGGACATTATTTGGGACAAAGAGCTCATGCCGCTGGAATTGATGGACCTCCTGCGCCGGCGCCCCGATTTTCACAGCTCCGACTATCTGGGCACGTATTTCATCCGCTTCAACGTGACCCGGAAGCCGTTCGATGACGTGCGCGTCCGCAAAGCCCTCGCCCTGGCCATCGACAAGCGGCACATCGTGTCGAAAGTCCTCAAGGCGGGTGAAAAAGTCGCGCAAC
The DNA here is from genome assembly GCA_016871535.1 of Verrucomicrobiota bacterium. Classification (NCBI taxonomy): domain Bacteria; kingdom Pseudomonadati; phylum Verrucomicrobiota; species Verrucomicrobiota bacterium. Next base: position 49,311 of record VHCZ01000003.1, on the reverse strand, counting down.
ATCTGGTGCCTCCCGGCGTGCCGGATTATACGCCGCCGCCGGGGCTTGAATTCAATCCTGCCGAAGCCCGGCGCTTGCTGGCCGAAGCCGGCTATCCGGGCGGCCAGAATTTTCCCCGCTTCCATTACATGTACAACAACACGGGCAAAAACCACGAACAGATCGCGGTCGAACTCCAGGCTCTTTGGAAACGCGAACTGGGACTTCACGTCGAACTGCGCAATCTGGACTCGCAGATTTATCTGAATGCGCAAGCCCGGCTCGATTACGACGTCTGCCGGAGCAGTTGGATCGGCGATTACAACGACGCAAACACGTTTCTCGACGTGTTCCTGAGCACGAGCGGCAACAACCGGACGGGTTGGAAAAACGCGCGCTACGACCAACTCCTGCGCGAAGCCAACGCCAAAATAGACCGGCGGGAACGGGCTCAATTGCTGCAAGCCGCCGAAGGTCTCCTGATCCGTGACGAAGTCCCCATCGTGCCGCTCTACGTTTACGCCGGTTTGGAAGGCTACGACGCGACGCGCATTCAAGGCGTCTATCCCAACGTCCGCGGCGAACATCCGCTCCGGGCGATTTGGAAGCAAACGGACCGGAATCCGTAAAACGTAAAACGTAAGTCGGAGGTAATGCCTCGGTCTTGGTGGGGCGAGGACTCCTGCCGAGCCGGTCCATCGCAGAGTTCGATTGAATTTGGCTCGCGAGGACACTCGCCCCACCGGCCTTCGCAACGGGGATTACGAAGCCGCATTCGTTACGTTTTACGTTTTACGTTTTACGCCTTACGATTCGTCCGATGCGCTGGTATTTCCTGACGCGATTCCTGTTGATGATCCCGTTGCTCCTGATCATCAGCCTGCTCGCGTTTGTCCTGGTCCGGGTGGCGCCGGGCGGGCCGTTCGATAGAGATCGTGCGCCGGCTTCGCCGGAAATTGAACGGGCGCTCAAAGCGAAATTTCACCTCGATGAACCGGTCTGGAAACAATATCTGCGCTACCTCGGCGTGGGTTGGGAGTTCAACGATGGGAAACTTCAGCTCTTCCAGGGCGGGTTGATCCGAGGCGATCTGGGACCTTCGCTCAAACACCGCAATCACACGGTCAACGAGATCATTGCCCAGGGACTCCCGGTGTCGCTGGCGATCGGCGCGCTGGCCTTTTGTCTGGCGATGGGGATCGGGATTCCGCTAGGGGTTTACACGGCGGTCCGCAAAGGGTACTGGGACGAATACGCCGCAAGCTTTTTTGCGTTCCTGGCCGTGTGCGTTCCCGCGCTCGTCGTCGGACCGGTGCTGGCGATGCTCTTCGCCATCGAACTCAAATGGTTTCCAGTCGCTTTGTGGGGGTCGCCACTGCACGCGATCTTGCCGACGATCACCTTGGGACTATTTTTCGCCGGGCGCATTTCGAGGCTGATGCGCGAGGGCATGCTCAACACGCTCCCCGCCCCGTACATCCTGATGGCGCGCGCGAAGGGGCTCAGCGAAGCCGCGGTGCTCTGGCGGCACGCCTTTCCCAACGCGGTCTTGCCGGTGGTGTCCTATTCAGGACCGTTGCTCGCCGATCTGCTGACCGGGTCGTTCGTGGTCGAAACGATTTTTCAGCTCCCTGGCATTGGCGTCCTCATGGTGAACAGTTCGCTGAACAAAGACTACACGCTGGCCGTGGGCCTGGTCCTTCTCTATGCGGTCTTGCTGCTGGTTCTGAATCTGATTGTGGATCTGGCTTACGCCTGGCTGGATCCGCGCGTGCGCTATGAGGAGCGCTGATTTGCACCTGAGCCCCGGCCAGGCCGCGTGGCGCCGATTCAAAGCGAACCGCGCAGCGTGCGGCGGCGCCTGGTTTCTCGGCCTCATCATCGTCTTGATCTTGTGTTGGCCCATCTTCAACACGGCCCGCATCGCTTCCGGGCTGCCTTCGGGAATGCGGCATTCTCCCCTCGCGCTGTCGGACGCCCAGTTCCAGCCGCCTGGCTCCACCCATTGGTTCGGCACGGACGTCCATGGCCGCGACCTGCTGAGCCGGATCGTTTATGGCGCGCGGATTTCACTGCTCGTGGGGTTGGTGGGCGCAGGCGTCAGCTTGTTCATCGGCGTATTGTGGGGCGCGGTAGCCGGATATCTGGGCGGACGGTGCGATCAAATCATGATGCGGATCGTGGATATCCTGTATGCGACGCCGTCGATTGTCTTTGTCATCGTGCTGATCACCACGCTGGAGGAATTATTCAAGAGTTGGCTCGCGAAGGTCTTTTCTCCGGAAGCCGCGTCGATGGGGCGGATGTTGTTTCTGTTCGCCGGGCTCGGCGCCGTGTCATGGCTCACGATGGCGCGCATCGTGCGGGGCCAGGTGCTCTCGTTGCGCCAGCAGGATTTTATCCTCGCGAGCGTTGCGCTGGGGGCGACCACGACGCGGATTATCTTCCGGCACATTTTGCCCAACGTGTATGGGGTGATCGTCGTTTATCTGATGCTTTCCGTGCCTTCGATCATTCTTTACGAATCGTTCCTGAGCTTTCTGGGTTTGGGCATCCAGCCGCCGCAGGCCAGCCTGGGGTCGCTGATCGCAGAGGGGGCGTCGCAGATCAATCCGATTCGGATTTACTGGTGGCTGATCGTATTTCCCGGCGGCTTTCTCGCGTCGGTCTTGCTCGCCTTGAATTTCATCGGCGATGGCCTGCGCGACGCTTTTGATCCGCGAGCGGCGGAGCGGCATTCAGTATAGACGCCACGCCAGAGCTCAGCGAGAAACCTCGATTTCCGGAGCGATTTCCTGAAGGGCCTTTCTCGCCCGGTCCGCGACATTTCGATTCTCGTCGCCCAATAATCAATGCCGGAACTGATCTCTCGGCCCCTCGACCTAGTTCACCCAGTGCCAGCACATAGCGGACAATGGACTCCGCAGGGAAAGCGCGGCCTTGCGCGTTCGTCGCCGCGAGCCTTTCGCTCAACGCTGCGATCGCCTGATGGACTTCGCGTGGCAGCCGATATCCGTTCAGATCGGTTCGATGGCATTCCGAAGAGACGATTCGGAGCAGCACGTCGGCGACGGATTGATGAAATCGCGGCCAGTTCGCAACCGGCGAGGGCAAGCGGCGTTGGAGCGCGGGAGGACAACGCTTCCAGACGCCTGCGTATTTTTTCGATCCTGTTCAGACTTGCTGAAGCCAGGTCGGAGGGCACCGTAGCATCCCTGGCTTGCCCCACAAGCACACGCTCAATCCCAAACGAAGCATTGCATTTCCTCCGCGAAACCGAAAACATCTCTCTTCAAGACAACATCGAAAACTCGACCCCTTCCCGGGCTATGAAGAAATCAACGAATTCAATCTGGTTCATCCTCTTCACCGGAGCGATTTGTTTGCCTCTGACTGCTCTGGCCGCGGAGCGCAAACCGAACACGCTCACCCCCAATGAAGCCTCCCAAGGCTGGCTTCTGCTCTTCGACGGCGAAACGCAGTTCGGCTGGGCGCCGCGCGGCGATGCCAAATGGACCGTGACCGACGGCACGATCCAGGCCGTCCCAGGGAGCGGCATCGGTTACTTGAGCACGACGACCGAGTTCGCGAACTACAATTTGAGCGTCGAGTTCTGGATCGACGACACCGCGAACAGCGGCGTGTTTCTCCGTTGCCCGCCCGCCGGAGCCATCACCGCGACCAATGCTTACGAGGTGAACATTTACGACAAGCACGACAAGTGGCCGACCGGCAGCATCAATGAAGTGGCGCGCGCCACGAAAAAAGTTCCTACCGTGGGCCGCTGGTGCCGGTTCGACATCATGACCGACCAGCAATATCTGGTTGTCGGGCTGGATGGCGAAAAACTGGTGGCGAAGAATGATCCCAAACAAGCGCGCGGCACCCTCGCGCTCCAATACAACGGCCAGGGCGAATTGAAATTCCGCAACCTCCGTTTGCAGCCGATTCGCCTGAGCAGCCTTTTCAACGGCAAAGACCTCACCGGCTGGAAAGAAATCCCGGGCCGCAAGTCGGTGTACTCTGTGACGCCGGAGGGCCGGCTTAACGTCAAGAACGGAAACGGCGATTTGCAGACGGAAGCGGCTTACGGCGATTTCACCTTCCAGCTCGACATCATCTCCAACGGCAAGCACTTGAACAGCGGCGTCTTTTTCCGCGCGCTGGCCGGCCAATTCTGGAGCGGTTACGAAAGCCAGATTCGCAATCAATGGCAGGGTGACGACCGCACTAAACCGGTCGATTACGGCACCGGCGGGATTTACAATCGCCAGCCGGCTCGGCGAGTTGTTTCGAGCGACGGCGAATGGTTCACCAAGACCATCGTGGCCCACGGGCCGCACATGGCGGTGTGGATCAACGGAATCCAGGTCAGCGACTTCACGGACACACGCGCTCCGAATGAAAACGCGCGCCAGGGTTACCGCGCCCAGCCCGGCGTCATCAGCTTGCAAGGCCACGATCCGACGACCGATCTTTCCTTCCGCCGAATCCGCATCGCCGAAATGCCTGCGGCGCGGAACTAGTCCTAGTCTAGTCCTAGTCTAGCCGGCGTGCATGAAATACGCGCTCCTCGCTGACATCCACGCCAATCTCAAGGCGCTCGAAACTGTTCTGGAGGACGCGCGAACCCACCACTGCACGCACCTGGCGTGTCTGGGAGACCTGGTCGGCTACAACCGCCAGCCCAAAGAATGCGTTGATGCCATCCGCCGCCTGGGCATCCCCTGTGTGAAGGGCAATTTCGACGAGTACTGCTGCATGGAGACGCACCCGGAGGGCTTGAATCCGAAGGCGCTGGAATACATCCAATGGACTCACGACCAACTGACGGAGGACGACCGCGCCTGGATGCGTGCGCTACCCTATGTGGAAGTGTTGCACGGTTTCTCCATCGTTCACTCCAGCCTGAACGAGCCGCGGCGATGGGCTTACGTGTTCGACCGCGTCTCCGCGCGTTTTCAATTCGATCATCAGACGACGCCGGTTTGTTTCTTCGGGCACACCCATGTGCCGGTGGTTTTTGTGCGGGACACCACCGTTCGGGGCGGCAGCTACACGAAGTTCAAGATCGAGCCGAACCGGCAATATTTCGTGAACGTCGGAAGCGTCGGCCATCCGCGCGACGGGCAACGGAAAGCCACCTACGCCATTTACGATTTGGACGGGCAGACGATTGAGCTGAGGCGATTGGAAGTGCCTTGAATAGCCCGTCGCTTTTCCCGCGGCCTGCCCTTCCCATGAACCGGACGGTAGGGCGAGCCTGTCCCCAGCGAGCCGAGTCGGACGTGTTCCACGCACGTCGAACGGCTCGACGAGACGGACTCGCCCTGCCGGATTCATGGCCGAGTCCAGGTCCGAAAGGAACAGGAAACTTCCCATCAAACCTGACCGTAGGGCTACGGTGATTCTGTCCTCGTAGCGCAGAGTTGCATTCTGCGAACCGCCGACAAGTCCACGGACCTGGGAGCTTGCCGACGCCATGCCGATTGCAAATCGGCGATACAGCAGATTGGAAATCTGCGCTACGGCCACCGACAAACTCGTGGATGCGACAATTTGCCGAACGTAAGGATGCGGAAGTGATCCACGCGGAGCACCAGGAACACGTCAAACGACTTCACGCCAAATTGGAAGATCTGGTTGCCGCTGGCCAAATGGAACAGGCCAGCAAGTTGAAGAATCAGATCACCGAGTTGAAGGAAGCCCACGGCCGCGTGCCGCGGAAGGCAGAGATGGCCCAAGCCAAAGAACACCTGTTGCAACTCCGGCAGCACGTCAAGGAACTCCATGCGCAAGGGCGACACGAAGAAGCCGAGCGCGCCGAGGAGAAAGCTCGGAACGTGAAGGAGAGAATTCTGGCCTCAGAACAAGGGCCAAGCCTTCGTAAGAAAAGCCCCAAGTCTCCCGCACCGAAAGAAGCTCGGACGCATGCGGTAGAGTTGCCTCACATTCATGACAATGCGGTCCCGCACAACGGCAGCGTCGCGGAATACTGGCCTGACGGAACCGCAAAATCCCAGCGCACTTACCGAGACGGCCGGATGATCAGCGCGATCTACTATGCCTCGAACGGCAAGTGCATTTATCAGATGTCCGAGAACGTTAACGCGAAGTAACTCAGCCAAGCTGCTCTCGTAGCGCAGAGTTGAACTCTATCCGCGGTCCTACCGGCGGTGACGCGAGGACTCCGCCAAGCTGGGTACGATTAATACTGTCGGTCAACGAAATCTTCTCCCTCTCTTCCCGAAGGGAGGAGAGGGCTGGGGAGAGGAGGGGCGTTGGCTCGCTTCTCATTTTCCAGGAAACCCCTCTCTCCCGACTCGTTTCCTCGCGGGGAGAGGGAAGTCAATGACCTACACTTTAAGAGCGTGTCCGAAAATTCCGCGGGGTCCTGTTTTCGCGCCAAAGGCCGGATGGCGAGGCGCGACGAAGGAGAATATCCTCCCTGGATCTTCGACTGAGGAGCAACGAAGCCAGGCGGCCTTTGGCGCGAAAACCCTCCGGGCGGCGGGTCTTTTGTCCGTGGCCTGCGTTGGCTCGGTCCTTACAGCCCGCGTTGGGGATGCTCGGACCTCGCCGCCTTGGCCACAGCCAAAATCCCTCGCCGCAGGACCCCGCGCAATTTTCGGACACGCTCTAAGTCGCACCCCCCTCAAGCTTCCATCAGTTGACGAGGCTGCGCGGGAGCGTCGCCCACCTTGCTACGGCTTCTGTTGATCTCTGGCGGCGAAGTAGCCCGGCGCCGCGGTGAAGGACGCGAGAAGCTTCCCGTCTTCCGTCGTCCAAATGCGCACTTCACCGTCGTGGCTGCCGCTGGCGAGGCGCCGGGTCTGTGGATGGTACGCCAGCGAATAAACCCAGTCTTTGTGCCCGGAATACGTCTGGATCAATTTGCGATCCGCGGCGTCGTGTTGCCGGACCGTTTTGTCGCTTGAACAACTGAACAGATTCGGTCCATCGGCCAGGAGTTTGACGATGTCGCCTTCGAAGCCGACCAACTCGCCGGCTTTTCGAGCGTCGGCGGCGTTCCAGACGAGAATCTTCTTTTCTTTGCCCGCGCTGAAAACCTGTTTGCCATCCTCCGCGAACGCCACGGCCAGAACCGACCCGGCGTGCTCGTTGTAAGTGGTTTCGAGTTCGCCGCTCTTGCTGTCATAGACGCGGGCGGAGCGATCCCGGCTCGCCGAGGCCAGATGGCTCCCATCTTTGCTGAACGCCAGCGCCGTCACCCAATCGGCGTGTTGCTGGATCAGCAGCATTTCCTTGCCGCTGGCCGCGTCGTAAACGCGGATGGCATTATCCGCGCCGCCGACGGCGAGTCGTGCGCCGTCCGGACTGAAACTAAGGGCCAGCATCACATCCGTCGTTGTGCCAAGACTCTTGATCAGCTTGCCTTCCTTCGGATCGTAAAGCGCCGATTCCCCGGTCTGGCCCGGAACGCCGCTTGCCGCCGCCAGGACGGCGCCATTCGGCCTGTAGGCCAAAGCATAAGTCCTTTCGGCCACGTTTTTGATTCGGCGCAGAAGCTTTCCCGCGACGGGATCCCAGACGGTGATTTCATGATAGCCTGCGACCGCCAGTTCGCTTCCATCCGGGCTGAACGCGAGCGCGGTGATCTGGACCGGAAAACGGTACTTCGCCGGCGGATCCGGATACGGGTCGCGCGGGATCAATGAGACAATCGGAGCTTTGGAGTCCGGCCCGTCGAAGCGCGCGCCTTCCTTGATCCAGCGTTCGATCAATGCGATTTGGCTGGCCGGGAGCGGATCATCCTTTTGCGGCATTCGGTCGTCCCCGTCCGAGGCAACCAGGCGCCGGTAAAGTTCGCTTTGGCTGGCGTCGCCTGGAACGATCGGCGGGGATTTGCTGTCTCCGGCCTTCAGCAACAGATCGAACGTGTGGAGTTGAAAACTGCCTTTGGGTTTCTCGGCGCTGTGGCATTTGAAGCACTTTTTGGAAAAGATAGGAGCGATGTCCTTGGCGAAACTGACGGAGTGATTCCGGTCATCACCCGGTGTTTTCACCTCTTGAGTTTGCGCAGCCAGGGAAAAGGAGAAGAGCAGCAGGGAAGCGACGACGAAGCCGAAGTGCAGACAGCCCGTGAACCTACCCCTTCCCCTGCTGGGAGGGGTGGAGGGGTGGGTTGGTTTATGGGAAGCTTCCTGTTCCTTTCGGACCTGCACACGGCCCATGAACCCGGCAGGGCGAGTCCGTCCCGTCGAGCCGTTCGACGTGCGTGGAACACGTCCGACTCGGCTCGCTGGAGACAGGCTCGCCCTACCGTTCGCTTCATCGGAAGGAGACAGGCTGGAAGCCTGTCCTACTTTGCCCGCGTTCCAGGATTTCACGAAACGGAATCTAACGACGGGCCGGGCCGGAGCAACAGATAATTCTATTGAAACCAGGAGACTTTTTGGGAACTCTAACCCAAAAGAAATATCGTTATGAAATCATTCTCAGTCGCTTTTTTGGTGGCCGTCTCAGGCCTGGTCTCTCTCCACGCCGCGGACAAACCGGTGCTTCCGGACAAAAACGCCCAGATCAGCTACAGCGTGGGCGTCAACATTGGCCAGAATTGGAAGCAACAGGACTATACGGAATTCGATCCCGAGCAAGTTCTCAAAGGGATCAAAGACGTGCTGTCCGGAGCCAAGTTGCTCCTGACCGAACAGGAAATGCGCGACGTCCTGGCCGCCTACCGAACCGAGCATCGCGTCAGGCAGGAGGAAAAGCGAAAGCAACTCGGCGAGAAAAACAAAACCGAAGCCGCGAAATTTCTGGCTGAAAACAAAGGCAAACCCGGCATCGTGACTTTGCCCAGCAGTCTGCAATACAAGGTGCTCACCGCCGGCAACGGCCCAACGCCCGGCAGCAACGACACGGTCACTGTTCATTATCGGGGCACGCTGCTTGACGGCGCCGAGTTTGACAGTTCGCATAAACGAGGCCAGCCTGCCACCTTCCCCGTCACCGGGGTGATCAAGGGCTGGACCGAAGCTTTGCAGCTCATGAAGGTTGGCTCGAAATGGCAGTTGTTCATCCCGCCGGACCTGGCGTACGGCGAGCGCGGCTACGGATCTCAGATTGGACCGAATTCCCTGCTGACCTTCGAAATCGATTTGGTTTCCACCACGGTGCCCCCGCCGGTCCCGGCTCCCGTGCCTCAGCCGGTCACGAGCGACATCATCAAGGTCCCATCGGCCGAGGAACTCAAGAAAGGCGCCCAGATCGAGGTCATCAAAGCGGATCAGCTTCCCAAAACGGATACTGCGCCCAAGAAGTGAAGCGCATCGGGAAGGCCTCCTCATCTTTCCAGAATTATCCGGAACACTAAACAGATCGAGAGTTTCATGCGCCGGGAAACATTCTGCCGCGCGCGTCCGAGGTAATCGCGGTCACGGCGGGATGGGTTAGTCTGCGTTCCGGCGTAATGGCGTAGAATTGCTGCTGGCACTCGTCCGTCCGTCCGATGGCGCGGAACCCAAACCGATTGATGACCTCTTCGACCACAAAGGTCGGCACCGGCATAAAGCCCAGGCCGTGGAGCGCGAGGACGTTCACCAGCGCCGGATCCTCGATCTCTGCGGCTAGCCGCGGCCGGACGCCCGTAGCCTGAAACCATTTTTCCAGCGAGCGGCGTAGCCCGCTGCTTGACATCGGCAACAGAGCCGGCGCGCCATTCAAGGAGCGCGGAAAGCCGCGCTTGAGCTTGTCCGCCAGAACCGGCAACGCGCAGAACGTCACCCCGCATTCGCCCAGAAAATGGTTGAAGACGCGCGTGGTGACTCCCGTGGAGGCCGGTTCATCGGCCAGCACGACGTCCAGCCGGTACGCCGCCAACTCGATGAGCATGTCCGTGAGTTTGGTTTCCCAGCAGGAAACCTGGACGGGCTGCGGGAAGCGAAAGATCGGCTCGATGATGCGATAAACGACCAGCTTGGGCAGCGCGTCCGACACGCCGAGATGCAACCTCAAGGGGCGCGACGTGGGCCGCTGCTTCACCGAGTTCAGCAAGTCCTGCCCCAGCGAAAAAATTTCTTCCGCGTAACTCAACACTTGCTGGCCCACGTCCGTCAGGGCTAATCCACGGCCCGCCCGCCGAAATAGCTTCTCTCCGAGCACGCCTTCCAGAGCCTGAATTTGCGCGCTGATGGTAGGTTGCGAAACGCGAAGCTTCGCCGCGGCTTTGGTCAGGCTGCCTTCCCGCGCGACCGACCAGAAATAGCGCAAGTGGTGGTAGTTCAAGAATTCCATGCCCCGGCACCATCTTTCACTTAAACCTAAAAGTCCAATCGAGAAATCGTATTAGTCTAATCCTCCGACTGACGAGAAAGTGGCCGCGTGAAGCGATGACGACATGGCTCTCGATCAAGCTCTGTTCCTCGGCCCTGGCGAAGACCGCTTTGGTTGCAGTGCTTTTGTTGTTGGCACTGCTGCTGGTCCCCGCGGGAATGGCCGCGCTGCTCCGGGACTGGAGGCAGATCGCGGGCCGGCAACCCGGCAATCCTCTGAGCGCAGCGCAGGGAGCGTCATGAACTACATCCGGCGCATTTTAGTGGTCGTACTGGGCGGCACGGTCCTGCTCCTCGGTCTGGCGCTCGTCGTGCTTCCCGGTCCGGCCTTCATTGTGATTCCACTCGGGCTGGCGATTCTCGCGGTTGAGTTTGCCTGGGCCAGACGCTGGCTGCGGTCGGCGCGCGCGATGGTGCCGAAGAAATCAAAGAGCGAACCTTCCACAAGGATCAGGAGGATCACGGTGCAATCTCTTCGCAGAGGCATCGCATTTCTGCTCCGGCGAATTCGCAGGAGCTTTTTGCTCAAAAGGGAACTCGCGTGAAAAGGAAAGAGATCGCACACCGAGGTGGCGATGAGGCTGAACTCACGTGGATTCCTTTTGAATACACGGCGTCCGCCCCCGAGGCGGTTGCGATTACCCGCGTCTTCCGGTTCATGGAAAGGGCCCTGTTCCTTTCGGATCTGCACTCGGTTCACGACCGCCGAAGGGCGAGTCCACCCCGGCGAGCCGCTCGACATGCGTGGAACACGTCCGACGCGGCTCGCTGGGGACAGGCTCGCCCCGCCGTCCGGTTCATGGGAAGCTTCCACGCCCAAAAAGCGCGCATTGGGGCCATGAACCGTAGCCGACGACGGGAGGAGGCGGATTTCCGGGTTAACCAAAGTGTCCGCCATGTTACCTCGGCGGCTACGAACCGACGTTCATGGGAAGCTTTCTTGGCCTCAGGGCCATGCACATGGCCCTTGAATCGAAAACCGTGCGGACCGCAGCCTTCAGACTGCTTCCGCGCACTCTCCGGAGTCGAGCGTTGAAGCGGCCTAAAGGCCACGGTCCGGAGGAACGGTTCAAGGGAAGAACCAGGGGCGAAGCGGCCCGTTTCTCCCGGAGGCGGGGATGAATGCGAGCGAAGTTCCGCTGACGATTCAGAAGCCGCTCGCGACGTCTCTCTGCATCCTGCCATAACCGGCCATCCCCTCTATTTCCATCCAGTGAATACATACTCCACTTGGCTTTGCGTTGGATTCGCGCTCTTCGTCGGGGCAATGCTGGCGCTGGACCTGGGCGTGTTTCACCGCAAGACGCGCGCGGTCGGCATGAAAGAGGCGTTGATGTGGAGCGGGCTTTGGGTCGCTCTCGCCTTGCTCTTCAACGCCGGAGTCTGGCACTGGCGCGGGGGCGAAAAAGGATTGGAATTTCTGACCGGCTATCTGGTCGAACTGTCGCTGAGCGTGGACAACCTCTTCGTGTTCCTGCTGATCTTCGCTTACTTCAAGGTGCCGGCGCAGTATCAGCACAAGGTTTTGTTCTGGGGAATTCTGGGCGCGCTGGCCATGCGCGCCGTGTTCATCGCCGCCGGGGTCACGCTCCTCCACCGGTTCCACTGGATTACCTATCTCTTTGGCGCGTTGCTCGTCGTGAGCGGAATCAAGATGATCGTGCAGAAAAACCACGATGTGCATCCGGAGAAGAATCCTGTGCTGAGGCTTTTTCGGCGGTTCATGCCGGTCACGGCGGCGTTTCAGGGCGGCAAATTCTTCGTGAAACAGGACAAGCTGTGGCTGGCCACACCGCTCTTCGTCGTTCTCCTGATGCTGGAGACGACCGATCTGGTGTTCGCCGTGGACTCCGTGCCCGCCGTGCTGGCCATCACGACGGACCCGTTCATCGTCTATACGTCGAACGTATTCGCCATCCTGGGATTGCGCTCCATGTTCTTCGCGCTGGCCGGCGTCATGCAACGCTTCTCCTATCTGCACTACGGGCTGGCGGCGGTGCTGGTCTTCGTCGGCGCGAAGATGCTGGTGTCCGGCCTTTACAAGATTCCGACGCTGACCTCACTTCTGGTCATTGTCGCGCTGTTAGCCGTGGCGGTCCTCGCTTCGCTGCTGCGCGCGAGCCGGCAGGCGGCGTCGCTGGTTGAGGGTAGGGGATTGAGGGGTCTTGATTTGGACGAGGATCCAAACGGAATTCCGACGCAAAGCCCAGGGTTGCGAGGAACGAGCTACCCTGGGAAACGTTAGCTCCACGATTCACCGTTCCACGGTGAACGTGACGTCCATGGGGCGTCTCGCGAATCCTGTGTATTCCTGGCCGCCATTATCCGTGTTGTCTTTGCCGATACCGTAAGTCACGTAACCGCGGGCGAGCCGTTTGTAGCGGATCGGTTTTCCGTCGAACGGATCGAGGGGAATGGCCTGGAGTTGCTCCGGAATCAGTTCCCCCAGGTTTTCCGGAAGCCGGCCGCCCTTGGCCACGCGATAGCGTTCGACCGCCAACCCGACCAGCACCGCCCTTAACCGGGATTCCTTTTCCGCTTCCCCCACCAGAATCCCTGGCAGATCCAGACCCATGCCGGATGGAATCGCCAGCGGCGACCTCGACGGGTCGCGGATTGCCCCCGATACTGCGGCGGCCTTGCTCAAGCATTCCGGAAATGGGAGCCGCGCAATTTCGATCTGCTGTTCGGTCAATTCCAGGAACTCCAGCAGATCGCGATCCCGCAATCCGGTCCAGGCGCGCACGCTCTGGATCGCTCCCAGGGCGGCCGTCTGCCAACCCGACATCCCCGGCATCCAGAGCGCGAGCAACCGGGGCGCCGGCATTTCAAACAGATGAATGCGTTCGTAGCGTTCGCCAGCCATGGCGCGCGCAAGCCGGTTCGAGGTTTGGAGCAGATTGAAGCGCGCCGATAACTCTCGCAGTTCGCCGTCCGAGAGCGCGTGGCGCGTGAGCAGACATTCGAGCAACGAAGCCGCGGAGTTCAGCCCGGTGTTTTGCAGCCCCCGCGGTCCCAGCAGCGGTTCCTGGGCGAGCGTCCGGGACACCGCCAGCAGCGCGTTCAAGGAGCGCAATGCCGGACCGGGTTGGTTCTCGTCGATTTGCAGCAGAGCCTCGATCCGCAACACATGCATCAATTCGTGCGCGCCGCGCAAAGTTGGCACCCACCAGGACCAGACCGGGTTTTGCGTGCGGTTCCAGACGGAGTCGTAGCGGCTTTTCGGATAACGCGGAACTTCATGAACGACGCGCAACGCGGTTTGATTGCTGGAGATGAAGCCCGCGAGCACTTCCCTGCATTCCTCACTCAACCGCTCGGCGCGAAGGGACGGCCCCGCGGTTGGCAGGCTTCTGACGAGGTCTTGCGCGGGCTTCGGCAGCCACTGGGTTGAAAACAGAGCGAGGGCCGCACGCTCGACCACGCTCGCGGCATTCTCCTCACCTGGAATCGGCGGATGCCACTTGAGCAAGTCCGCCTCCGTCACGGGTTCTCCGGCTTTTTGAATCGCCGCGAAATGAACTTTGATTTGCCGGCTGAGCGACCATCGATACCACCCGAACCAACTTGCCCCTAACAATGCGGCGCCAATCAACGCTCCAGCAAGTGCGTGCCGCCGCGACGCAAAACCGGGAAACGCACGCGGCGCGCGCGTTTGGGCCAACGAAGCCGCCGGCTGATCTGCGGTTTGTAGATCGTTACTGTGAGATGGCCGACCGGCGGGGGCGCCGGACGGGACACGCGGAGGCGCGTGTGCTCCCCTGGAAGGGGAAATGATGCGTGTCAATGAATTGAGCGCACCGCGAAGTAGATTCCTCGCTGCGGGTCGCACGGCATCCGATTTCCTCGAATCGCTCCGTTCCGATGCGAGCGCGCGAAATTCCATCAAGAAGCCACGCCTGGCTTGCAAGCCAAATACTGCATCGAACAACAGCCCAATGGTCAGCCAGCAAATCGTCCACGCCTGCAGAGTCAGATCGGGACCGGGCCGGCCCGCGAATTGGAACAGCAGGGTCCACGACCAATAGAGTCCGAGGTAGATTAGCCAGGGCAGCCCCAGAATGCGGACCCACGCCCCGCCCATGGCCTGGCTGAGATTTTTCGAGGTCAACGCCAACCACAGCGCGACCCAACGCAACGCGATCAGGTCCACAACAAACATGACCATGCCCGCGGGAATGATCGTGAGCAGACGCGGCGCCGATGAGTCGATGTAGCGAGTCTTGGCGACGATCCACAATAGCAAGTCGAAGGTAAGGACGCGGTCCACCGCGTCCCTGGAATTGCCCTTTTGATCGATGAGAATTCGAACTATCTCGGTCGTGACGGAAATACAAGGCGCTTCGGCCAGCACAATCCAGCTTGCTCTGTTCCTTGACTTCACTATAGCTTTTCTCAATGGGAAAAATTCTTCTCGTAGATGACGAGATGACGATGGTGCAGATGGTCACTGAACTGTTCCGTTCCGAAGGCCATGAAGTTTTTCCGTTCACCAATTTCAATGCCGCCGTCGAAGCGCTGGAGACCGTCGGCCCGGAACTGGTCGTCACCGACCTTTACCTCGACAAAACCCGCGCGCACGGCCTGGAGATTCTGCAAAAGGCCCGCGCGTTGAATCCCCCGCCCGTCGTCATCGTGATCACCGCCTTTGGCTCGATTGAGACCGCGGTGGAGGCGATGAAGAAAGGCGCTTACGATTATCTGGAGAAACCATTCAAGCTGGAAGAATTGAATCTCTGCGTCCAGCGGGCGCTTTCGTATAGCGATGCCGTTTCGGAGAACGTGTATCTCCGCAAGCAGCTCAAGAAGAAATATCAGTTTAACCAGATCATCGGCAATTCGGCGAAGATGCAGGAAGTCTTCCGAATGGTGGAACGCGTGTCGAATTCGGATGCCACCATCCTGATCCTGGGCGAAAGCGGCACGGGGAAAGAACTCATCGCTCGCGCCCTGCATTACAACAGCCGCCGGCAATTCGCGCCTTTCGTGCCGGTGAATTGCAGCGCCTTGCCGGAAAACCTCCTGGAATCCGAATTGTTCGGGCATCGGAAAGGATCATTCACCGGGGCGATCAACGACAAGAAGGGACTGTTCCAGGAAGCGGACGGCGGAACGATCTTCCTCGACGAGGTCGGGTCCATGTCTCAAATGCTGCAAAGCCGGCTGCTGCGCGTGTTGCAGGAACGGGAAGTCCGGCGCGTCGGCGACAACGTCCCCATTTACGTCAATGTGCGCGTGCTGGCGGCGACCAACGAACCGTTGGAAAAACGCATCGCGGACGGCACGTTCCGGGAAGATTTGTATTATCGGTTGAACGTCATCCCGATTCCACTTCCCCCCTTGCGGGAGCGCCCGGAGGATATTTCTTTGCTCGTTTCCCATTTCCTCCGGGAGAAGACGCATCCCCGCACGGGCAAGCCGTATCAGATCACGCGCCAGGCGATGGAAGCGCTCACGGCTCATCCTTGGCCGGGCAATGTCCGCGAGCTGGAAAACGCGATCCAGCGGGCGTGCGCGCTTTGCGAGAGCCAGGTGATCCAGGTCGGTGATCTCCCGATGGCCTTGCAGCGTCTGGTGAGTCAAAGCGCGGCGGACACCGTGGTGGAAACGCGTCCGGGCGGCCCGCCGCAATCAATGATGGTCATCTCCGAATCCCTCTACCCGTTGAGTTACACGGAAGCAAAGAAGGACCATCCATCCTTGGAGCCATCGGAACCCCCGCCTTCCCCGGAATCCCTCGGTTCGCTCAAAGATTTCCTCCGAGATCAGGAAGTTTCCTACCTCAATCGCGCCTTGGCCCAGACCGGCGGCGACAAAGAGAAAGCCGCGCAACTCCTGGGCATCAGTCTGGCCACGCTTTACCGCAAGCTCTCAGAGGAGGAGATTTAATTTTGTTTCTTTTTCGGGGCGGGTTTCTAGGATGCTCCCCCGATAGCGTTTCGCAACTTAGACTTGAAAGAATCACACTATGCCACTCACCCATACCAAAGATTTATTTGCCAAAGCCCTGAAAGGCAAATACGCCCTCGGCGCCTTCAACGTCAACAACATGGAATTGTTGCAGGCCATCGTCGAGGCTTGCGAAGAGGAAAAAGCGCCGGTCATGCTCCAAATCTCCAAGGGCGCGCGCCAATACGCCAATCCGGTCTATCTCAAGAAACTCATCGAAGCCGCCGTCAGTCTTTCGACCATCCCCATCGCCGTCCATCTTGACCACGGCGACTCCTACGAGCTGTGCAAGGAATGCATCGATGAAGGCTTCACCAGCGTGATGATCGACGGCAGCCACCTCCCGTTTGAGAAAAATGCCGAGGTGTCCAAGAAGGTCGTGGACTACGCGCACAAGCACAACTGCGTCGTCGAGGGCGAGCTGGGGATGCTCGTGGGCGCCCAACACGACGACGGCGAGGAAGGCGGCGGGTATTCCAAGGGGGGCGTCTATACCCACCCGGATGAAGCGGTGGAATTCGTCAAGCAGACCGGCGTGAACTCGCTGGCCGTGGCCATCGGCAATTCGCACGGCGCGTACAAATTCAAAGGCCAGCAACGCCTCGACCTGGAACGGCTCAAGGCGATCAAAAAGGCGTTGATGGACGCCGGCCTGGGCGATTACCCGCTTGTGTTGCACGGAGCCTCCAGCGTCCCGAAAGAGCTGGCGGTCGAAATCAATCGCTATGGCGGCAAGCTTGGCGAGGATACTGCGGGCGTGCCGGAAGCGGACATCGAAGTCGCCCGTCGCGTCGGCTGCACGAAAGTGAACATCGATACCGATTTGCGCCTGGCGTTCACAGCCGCGCTCAGAAAATTCTTCGCCGAATCCCCGAAGGAATTCGATCCGCGCAAATATCTGAACCCGGCCCGCAACAAGGTCAAAGAACTCGTCCGGCACAAAGTCAAAAACGTCCTCTGCTGCGCCGGCCACGCCTTTGATTGATCGGGAGGATCTGGGGAGCACACGCGCCCCCGCGTGTGCCGACCGGCGCCCTCGCCGGTCGGACGTCGGAGAAGCCATCTCATCAAGCGATCGTTTTTTCGGACGGAAGACGGTGGTCGGCGAGGGCGCCGCCCACGGCACGCGAGGGCGCGTGCGCTCCCCAACCAGTTGAAGCTAATTCCCGGACTCGCTTTTGGATTGCTCCTGATGCCGGACCGAGAGTGGAATGCTCGTCTCTTGCCGGCCATCGATCGCAATGTCGATTGAATATTGGCCGGGGTTGTCGAACTTGAGCTGCTGGATGTTGATCACAAAGTTGCGGACCAGGAAATTGACCTCCGCAGGCATGGTGATTTCGACGGGCATCTCGATGCTCGGCATGACGAACTTCCCGTCTTCATCGACGAAGTTCACTTTGACCTTGTGGGCGCCCTCCTCGATTTTGTTGAACGTGATCCGGAGCGCGATGGAACACTGCGGGTGAACCGCGGGCAAATGGTTGGTAACGATAGTGTCGAACGTGCCGAGAACGTTGAGTTTGCCGCCGTAATCCGCCGCCGCGTCGCATAGGACCGCCATTTGGATGTTCATGCCCTGCCGATAATGGCGCAGCCGGGCTTTTCTGCAATGGTTCTCTGAATACGGTTCGTTCCGGCGCGGTTCACGCAGGACGGAATTCTTCGTCGCGCAGCGCAGATTTTCAATCTATCAGTATCTCTGGAAATCCTCGCGAGACGCGCAAATTCTTTTTGGACTGCGGCGGGAAGCGAAGCGCCACGCCGCTTTGGCCGCGCTGGCCAGGCTCCCTGAAGCGGTGTCGCAGGGATCCGCCAAGGGCGTTACCTCCTCCCCGGCCTTGTCTTTACCCGGCGTCCAGACATACTCGCCCGGCTTGGCGCGGCGCATTGCTGCCGCAGTCCGTTGCAACTTGAATTGTCAAAGAGTTGACTGACGAAATGGGCTGCCGGCAGAACAGGCTCGCCCAGGCAAAGACTGAAAACCTGGATTGAATGATGGAAAAGATTGGGATTGCTATTATCGGTTGCGGCGGGATCACCCTGCAAAATCACTTGCCCGGCCTCGCGCTGTGCCCGCAAACGCGCGTCGTAGCGCTATGCGACAGCGACCCCGGCACGCTTCAGCGCGCCAGCCAGCAATGCGGCGTCACGGCGTGTTCCACGGATTACCACGAATTGCTCAAACGCGACGACATCACCGCGGTCATCATCGCCACGCCGAATGTCGTTCACGCGCCCATCGCGCTGGCCGCCATCAAAGCGGGCAAACATGTTCTGTGCGAAAAGCCGATCGCCATGAATTCGGCGGAAGCGTTGGAAATGGTCCGCGCCGCGGAAACCGCCAGGGTCCGGCACATGACGGCCTTCACTTACCGGTTCGTGCCGGCGTTTCGTTACCTGGCGCATTTGGTGAAGTCGGGCGCGATTGGCCAGCCGTATCATCTCCGCGTGCAACGCTTCCAGGACTGGGGGCAACGCCACCTCGGCTGGCGGCAAGTGGCGCGGCTGGCCGGGTCGGGCGAACTCGGCGACATGCTTTCGCATCGTCTGGACTACGCCCACGTGTTGATGGGGCAGATGAAATCGCTGGTTGCGGATCTGCACCGGTTCCACGACGTGCGGGAAAGCCAGGCCTCCGATTTGGAGGATTGGGTGGCGCTTCTCGCGCGATTCACGAGCATGGCGACCGGCGTGTTCGAGAGCACCAAGGTCGCGACGGGACGCGGTGAGAGCGCGCGCAGCCAGGACTATTGTGAAGTCAACGGCAGTGAAGGCACGGTGGTCTATTTCATGAGCGCCAAGCCCGAATTGCACGTGGGGAAGCGCGGCTCCAGCACCTTGGAATCCGTGCCGGTGCCAAAGGAATTCCTCAAGTGGCCAGGCTCGCCGCGCGATCCGAGCCAGGGCGACCCGTTGTTCAATTTCCGCTACGACCAGAATTTCGAATTCGTCGATGCCATCGTCAACCAGCGGCCGTGCGTGCCGTCGTTCCTCGACGGCGCCCGCGTCCAGGAGGTGATGGACACCGCCATGCAATCGGCCAAGGAACGGCGCTGGATCGAAGTGCGTTACGCGGAACCATGGAAGTGAATGTCAAGTCGAGCATGAACAAAGTTGCTGTTGTCACCGGTGCCGGGAGCGGCGTGGGCCGCGCCGTGGCCATCGCGCTGGCCAAACAGAATTGGAAGATCGCGGTCCTGGGTCGCCGCGAAGCCGCGCTTCAAGAAACCGCCCAGCTCGCACGCCAGTTTTATTCCGAGGACTGGCTAATATGTCCGTGCGACATCGGCCAGCGCAAAGCCGTGGAGAAAACGGCCAAACGCATCTTCGAGAAGTTCAGTCGGGTCGAGGCACTCGTGAACGCCGCCGGGACGAACGTCCCGAACCGAAGCCTGGAGGTTCTCTCGATTGAGGACTACAACCTCATGCTCGATACGAATCTGAACGGCGCCTACTACTGTATCCAGGCCTTCCTCCCGTCGATGCGGGAAAATAAGTCCGGCACCATCGTGAATATCGGCTCCGACGCGGGCATCCAGGCCAGCGCCAAGTCCGGTCCGGCCTATGTGATGTCCAAGTTTGGGCTGCGCGGGCTGACTCAATCCATCAACGCGGAAGAACGCGGCCGCCGGGTCCGCGCGTGTTCCGTTTTGCCGGGAGACATCGACACGCCGTTGCTGGAACGGCGCCCGACTCCTCCCACGGCGGAGGCGCGCACGAAAATGCTCCGGCCGGAGGACGTGGCCGAGTGCGTCTTGCTGGCCATCAACCTGCCGCCTCACGCGATCGTGGAGGAAATCCTGATCCGGCCTCGTTGAGCGTGAACTTGTATCCCCTCCACCGTCGCTAACTGAGGGGCTCCCTGAACTTAATCATTGTGTAACCAATTGGCCGAGATTTGGTCTTATAGGAGGCAAGTTCGAATCAACAAAACCAGAAACGTTAAGCAACAATGAAAAAAGTCCTTACTCTCGTCACAGCTCTGGCGTTCGCCGCCACCCTCTGGGCGGGCGAGTTCCCGGATGTCAGCATCAAGGAACTGAAAGCCGCCATCGAAGCCAAGAAAGTCACCGTGATTGACGTCATGGGAACGAAATCATGGAAGAATGGCCGCATCCCTACAGCGATTGACTTCGCCACGCACAGAAACGACCTCGCGAAGGTTCTGCCCAAAGACAAGAGCGCCCTGATCGTGGCGTATTGCACGGGGCCTACCTGAATGGCTTACCAAAGCGCGGCCCGTGCGGCCAAAGAACTCGGCTATTCCAATGTGAAACATCTCTCTGCAGGTATTTCTGGTTGGAAACAAGCCGGCGAGAAATTGGAGTCCGGTGACGAGAAGAAGGATTCCAAGAGCTAACCGCTGAAACGTTTTGTTTCGAAACCATTCACTCCGACGGCGGCCTGTGGGATTCTTTCAGCGAGGCCAGGAGCAGCATCATTAGCGTAACGACCGCGGTTTGCCAGTGTCATGGCAGTCTCCGTACGACACAGCCCGGAGATTCTGGCGCCTTGAAGCTACTGGCGGGCCAACTCCGATCATCTGTGGCCTCAGCGGCAGTACCCCTTGTTTCAAAGGGGGTTAGGCAATCGCGACCGCCTGTGCGTGCAAGAACGACTCTGGGCGCGTCGTGAATTTCCGTACACCGCTGTCAAGATACGGGACAGCTCAGAGGAACTCTGCCCATGAACCTGGTGGGGCTGCGTTGCCGCGCAGCCAGTCTTCAGTCGATGCGGCGGCGCAGCAGCGCCGCCCTACCATCGACAGCTTCATGGGCATATTTGCCGCGCCTTCGCCTTGAACTTTGAACCTTGAACTTGCCAACCGCTCTGGCCTAACGTCCCCGATATGTTTGATACGCTGAGCGGCAAGCTGCAAAATGTCTTCAAGAACCTGCGCGGACTGGGAAAGATTTCGGAGTCGAACATCAGCGACTCGATTCGCGACGTCCGGCTGGCGTTGCTCGATGCCGATGTCAATTTCAAGGTCGCCCGCGATTTCATCGAAAAGGTCAAGGAACAAGCCATCGGGCAGAAAGTCATCCAGAGCATTCAGCCCGGCCAGCAAATCATCAAAATCATTCACGACGAACTGGTGAACCTGCTTGGCTCAGCCAACGCGGAAATCGAACTGGGCGGGAATCCCGGCTGCGTGATGCTTGTGGGTCTGCACGGCTCCGGCAAAACCACCTCCGCCGGCAAATTGGCGCGCTGGCTCAACAAACAAGGCCGCAGCCCGCTCCTCGTCGCCTGCGACGTGTATCGTCCGGCGGCCATGGACCAGCTCGAAACACTCGGCCGGCAACTCGAATTGCCGGTCTTTGTCCGCAAGGGCGAGACGGACGTGTTGAAGATCGGACGCGAAGCGCTCGATTTTGCCCGCACCAACCACCGCAACGCGGTCATCTTCGACACGGCGGGCCGCCTCCAGATTGACGAGCCGCTCGTTCGGGAGCTGGTTCGCTTGCGCGATCTGGTGAAGCCCCAGGAAATCCTGCTCGTCCTCGACGCCGCGACCGGACAGGAAGCCGTCAACGTGGCGACTCATTTTGACCGCGCGCTGCAGCTCACCGGCATTGTGCTCACCCGGCTGGATGGCGACGCGCGCGGCGGTGCGGCGTTGAGCCTGAAAGCGGTCACGGGCAAGCCGATCAAATTCGTCGGCGTCGGCGAAAAGTCCGAGGACTTCGAGCCGTTCCATCCCGAACGCATGGCGTCGCGGATTTTGGGGATGGGCGACGTCGTGAGTCTGGTGGAACGCGCGGCCGAGGCTGTGGATTTGGACGAAGCCAAGCGCATGGAAGAAAAGATGCGGAAAGGCCAGTTTACGCTGGAGGATTTTCTGGATCAGTTGCGCCAGATGCGAAAGCTCGGTTCCCTCGAAAGCATTGTCGGCATGCTGCCCGGCGGCTCGGAGATGCTTCAGGGCGCCGATTTGAGCAAGAGCGAAAAGGAATTCCGGCGGATGGAAGGCATGATCTGCGCG
Source organism: Verrucomicrobiota bacterium (assembly GCA_016871535.1). NCBI lineage: Bacteria > Pseudomonadati > Verrucomicrobiota > Verrucomicrobiota bacterium. The sequence continues at coordinate 27,099 of VHCZ01000003.1, read as the reverse complement.
ATGACGCCGCAGGAACGCCGGCATCCGCAAATCCTGAATGCCCGACGCCGGCAACGGATCGCCAAAGGCAGCGGCGTCACGGTCGCCGAACTGAACAACCTTCTGAATCGCTTCAATCAGATGCAGCAGATGATGCGGAAGATGGGCAAGTTGCAAAAGATGATGAAGCGCATGGGCGGCGTGATGCCGCGGTTCTGACGGGTTTTCTTCATTGCAGGGCTGGGCCACAGGTTAGCTCGGTTTTCAAAATCTACGGCGGTAGCACGGAAGACGCCTGAAGCGTTTCCCGAAATCGTTCGAGTTTGCCGGCGAATGCATCGTCGCTGAGGACCACCGGCGAGCCTTGAATTGAAATGTCCTCGGCCAGTTCAACCCAGGACTTGCATCCGCCGTAGCCAGCGAGCATCGGCAGTTCGACGGCTCGCGGCAAACGGCGAACCCGCACGGCCAGCCCGTGGATGGTCTTGTCCCGCCCCCAATCGAAACGTTGCCGAATCACTTCATCGCGCCAGATGTGCTGTCCGCGAAGCTGCTCGGCCGTGGCCAATGAATCCAGCCGTTGCCAGGCGGCGACTTCCGCGAAGAATTCAATCCTGAGCCTGTCGGGCCGCGCAAATCCCGGTGCGATTTGATCGAACCTCGCCTGGGCAGGCGCGATTACGGACTCCCGCTGCTGATGAAACAAAGTCGGGAAAAGCAGGAACTGCGGATGCTCGACCTGGAATCCGCCGCGCCCCTCTTTGATTCCGCCCTTGCGCAAGATCAGGATTTGTTCTCCGGATCCGAGGGCGTCCACAACCACGGCCCATTCTTTGAAAGCGATACGCATGCTTGCATGCTAATCACTGTTCGCACCTTCGGCCAGCCGCGACGCATCATTCGCGCCGAGCGCTGGAACTCGTTCTCTCTCCCACGAACGTCCCCTCATCGTCCTACCCCACCGTCTCCTCCGCCGAGGGGGGAGAGACAGGGTGGCCTGGCGCTCTTCTCGACGGGTTCGCCGCAAGGAATCCTGGCAATCCGGTCGCCGAAGCTCACCGCGAGCGAACTCGACGAGAACGGTGCGGCCACCATCCAGATCGACAGCCAATCGGGCGAGCAATACCTGCTCGAAGCTTCCGAAGACCTGCACCACTGGAAGGTCCTTGCTCAGCTCAAAAACCAAGGCGGAACTGTCGTATTCACGGACGCCGAAGCGGTGTCGGCTTCAACAGAAGATACGGCAAATCGGGCAAAATGAGTTTAGAATCTCAAACTTGAGAAGGTACACCGTCTGCTTAAGAAACACCTGACAGATAGAACGAATAGGCAGTCCCTCGTTCCACGCTAAGGCGACCCTGAGTGGGGTCGCCTATTTGTTTTCGGAAATGGAGTGCTGGAGTAATGGAGTAGTGGCTGACTCGCGACTATCACTCTCCCCCTCTCGGCTGACGTTCAAACGCGTTCAAACGCCCCCCACCCGAAAAACCTGTTGACCGATGGTGGGGTGATTGTTACTTTCGCGCCGATGCAAATTTCCGCCGAAGCTCTTGAGCCAGTCGTGGTAGTCGTCGTTGACTAACGCGGCCTTGAGGCTTCGGTATCTTGCTCACAGGTCGCCCGCTATTCCAGCCGGAAGGCGGGTTTAGTTTTTTATGAGGCACACAATCTCGGTTTTGGTGGAAAACAAGTTCGGCGTGCTCACGCGCATCGCTGGACTGTTCAGCGGACGCGGCTACAACATCGACACCCTGAACGTCGGACCAACGCACGATCCGAACACCTCACGGATGACCATCGTCACCCGAGGGGATGACGCCACGCTGGAACAGATCGTCAAACAGCTCAACAAGCTAATCGACGTTCTCGAAGTCCAGGATTTCCGGGATTACGAATATATCGACCGGGAGCTGGTTCTTGTGAAGGTTTCCGTGAACTCGGCTTCCCGGGCGGAAGTGATGCAGATTACGGATATTTTCCGAGCCAAAATCGTCGATGTGCAACCGGAAAGCCTGGCGATCGAAATTACCGGCGGGGAAAGCAAAGTTGAGAAATTCGTGGAATTGATGGGATCATTCGGAATTCTGGGGCTCACCCGGACCGGCAAAGTGGCGCTGCCTCGAAAATGATTGGGCCAGACGTCAGTATGCAGTATTCAGTGATCAGTATCCAGTTGCAATCTTGTGGCGCGTAAGAAAACGAGATTCCTGATACGTGGCCGATACCGAATACTGATTACTGAAGACTGACCACTGACAACTGACTCCACCCTTAACCTGGAAAGCAACAAATGCCTGCTAAAGTCTATACTGACCGCGACGCAAACCTGAATATCCTCCAGAGAAAGACCCTGGCGGTCTTGGGCTTCGGCTCCCAAGGCCATGCTCACGCACTTAATCTGAAGGATAGCGGACTTAACGTGATTGTTGGCCTATACGAAGGGAGCAAGTCCATTCCTGTTGCCAAAGAAAGGGGCTTTGAGGTCGTCAGCACCGCCGAAGCAGTTCGGCGCGGCGACGTGATCATGGTGGCGTTGCCCGACACCAAACAGCCGGCTGCTTACGAAAAGGACATCGCCCCGAACCTGACCAAAGGCAAGACGCTCCTGTTTTCGCATGGCTTCTCCATCCACTTCAAAACCGTTCTGCCGCCAAAGCAAGTGGACGTCATCTTGGTGGCGCCAAAAGGCCCTGGACACATTGTGCGCCGACAATACGCCGAGGGCAAAGGCGTGCCTTCGTTGATTGCCGTTTACCAGAATCCAAGCAAGCAGGCCAAGAACGTCGCCTTGGCCTGGGCCAAGGGAATTGGAGCCACACGGGCAGGCGTGATCGAGACCACTTTCAAGGAGGAAACGGAAACCGACTTGTTCGGGGAGCAAACCGTGCTTTGCGGTGGAACCACGGCGTTGATCCAGGCCGGATACGAGACGTTGGTCGAGGCGGGTTACCAGCCCGAAATGGCCTACTTCGAGTGCCTCCACGAACTAAAGTTGATTGTGGACCTGATTAATGAGTCAGGGATCAGCGGAATGCGCTTTTCCATCTCGGAAACCGCCAAGTGGGGCGACGTGAGCATCGGACCAAAGATCATCGATGCCAGCGTGAGAAAGCGCATGAAGGCGGCGTTGAAGGAAATTCAATCCGGAAAGTTCGCCAAAGGGTGGGTCAAGGAATATCAAACTGGCTACAAGAAATATAACGCTCTGCTGAAGAAGGGGGAAAAGCACTCTATCGAGAAAGTCGGCGCCCGTCTGCGGTCATTGATGCCCTGGATGAAGAAGCATTCTGTCAAGGGCGTGCAGGCCGCATATTGAACGGATGAGCGGATTGGATATTGGATAGGTGGATTCGTGGATTACTGGATGATCTGAATCGCCCGCCGTCCGTCAGCAAACCACGGTTGCGGTCTGGCAACCAAGTGCTGGAGTTGGTGTTTATTGGAACTGTGCGCTATATTTCGCTCATGAATCGAGATGGAATCAGAGTGGCCTGCCTCATCGGCTGCCTGACGGTGCTTTGCCGCGCTGATGTGCCAACGAATGAGACCAGCCCGGCGGACCATCCGTACAAGACGATCGCCGAACGAAATCCATTTGGACTTAAACCGCCGCCGCCACCCGCGCCGCCGCCACAACCTGTCGTGGAACAGGCCAAGAGCGATCTGAAACTGACGGGAATTACTTCGTTTGGATCTCTTAAGGCCTACTTCATGGCGAGCGACCCTAAGACCAAAGCTCCCGAATACTTCAGTCTAGGGATTGAAGAGAAAAAGGATGGGATTGAAGTCGTGGCCATAGATGACGCCTCAAAGAGTGTCCGCATCCGCACTGCTGGCGCGGAAACCGTCATGACTTTTGCCACGCACGGAGTCCCACCGCCCACCACGCCGCCACCCGCGATCGCCGGAGCACCTGGCGGGCCTGGAGTCCCGGGTATGGCGCCCGGATCCGCGCCAGTCCCAGGAGGAGTCAATGTCATGCCTGTCACCACAGGTATCGCGCCGGCGCCTTCCTCCGGTCCGGGAATAACGACAATTCCTTCCCGCACACCCAGGCTTCAGACGGGACAACCGGGTTCTACCGCGTATGGATTCAGCGGGACGCCGGTATCGAACTTGCCACCGCCCCCAATGCCCAAGAGCACGATGAGTTCCGAGGAGCAAGTGATCATGATGGAGATTAACCGAATGGCGAACCCTTCGCTTCCTCCCACTCCGGGCCTGCCCAACACGACGCTCGCACCGGCACCGCCAGGCATTCCTGACCCAACTGCGCCTCTGCCTGGAGTTCAGCGGATTCCGCGCTTGCCCGGTCAATAACCCGGCTCAGTCCGCAGCCTTCGGCAGCATCTGCAAATCCGCCGGCAAGGTCTCATCCGCGAAGAATACTTTCACCGGGTACTTGCTTCCATCGGCGAACGATTTGACCAGCCATTTCTCAACGAAATCAGCGACCTCCTTGCGGCCCGTTTCCCTCACCAGCGCGACATTTTCTTTCGCTCGACGATGCACCATGGACATGACGGATTTCTTGAGGTTCTCTTTGGCTTGCTGCGTACTCCTGAACAGGCTCCCTTTCTTAACCTCGTAAGTGATCTCTGAAGCGTTCACGGCAGGCTCGTTGTACTGGATCGAAGGCGCCAAAACATAGACGACGTTGTTGCGCAGAATGAGATCCCACCGGGCATTGAAATCGATGTAGAAGGTGTATTCCACAGGCGCGCGGGCCTCGATCACCACATCTGGAAGGGGGATATAGCCGAAACCCGTGCTTGCTTCGTCAGTTCTCGTGAAAGACTCCATCTGCCTCAATGTGGCAAACTGCAAATAGTGATTCGCGTGCAGGCTGGTGGCGTAACTAATAAACGAGGTCGTCACCGTGCCCTGGCTGAACGCCGCCGCGATGTCCCTCAACGCCGCGCTGGCCAGTTCAACGGTGCTGCCAGTCTTCTCGATGAGTTCTCCCGGCAGATTCCGAAGCGAACGAAATACATAGATGCTCGCGGCCACGAAAAGAAAAACGACTACCATCCAGGCCGTGGCTTTCGCCCAGGTGCTTCGGGGAGTGCGATTCTCTGGCGCTCGATGAGCCAAGTCTTCAGCCATACTTCATGCTGATTCATAACGCCGGCGCGGATGAAAAGCGACGGGAAATTAGGCCAGGTGGCAAACAACTTGGTGATCCTCCCCAACCTCCCGCAGTTCAGGAACGACGGTCCGACACCGCTCTATGGCAACGGGACAGCGCGGATGGAACGGACAACCTGGCGGTGGGGACATCGGTGAAGGCGGTTCTCCGCGAAGGATAATTCGGCGACGCTTGGATTCCGAATCAATTTCAGGAACCGCCGACATCAATGCCTGCGTGTAGGGATGTCTCGGTGCTTTGCAGATCGCCTTCGTGTCGCCGATCTCGACCAGCTTTCCAAAATACATCACCATCATTCGATGGCTGATGTGTTCAACAACAGCCAAATCATGCGAAATGAACAAATAAGCGATGCCGTGCGAACGTTGCAGATCACGAAGCAGGTTGATGATCTGCGCCTGCACGGACACGTCCAGAGCGCTGACCGGTTCGTCGCAAACAATCAATCTGGGCCGAACCGCAAGGGCGCGGGCGATTCCGATGCGTTGTCTTTGGCCGCCGCTGAATTCGTGCGGATAGCGATGAAGCTGCGTCGAGTCCAGCCCGACGCTCTCCAGCAAAGCAAGGACGCGGTCACGCCGCTCTTGTTTACTCTGCACGAGTTTCTGGATTTCGAGTGCCTCACTCACAATCTCTCCGGCCGTCATGCAAGGGTCCAGTGTAGTCTGAGGATCTTGGAAGATCATTTGAAACTTGCGCCGCCGCGATCGCAAGGCCGTTCGATTCAAGGTCGTGATGTCCTCTCCATCGAACCAGACGCCGCCCGACGTTGCTTTTGTTAACCCCACCACAGCGCATCCCAACGTCGTCTTGCCGCATCCACTCTCGCCAACAAGTCCTAAGGTTTGCCCAGATGCCAGGTCAAAGCTTACATCGTCCACCGCTCGAATCATGTGGCTGTCGCCTCGAAAAGCTCGATTCGACGGATGGAAGCGAACGGTCAAATGGCGCACTTCAACCACCGGCATAGCTTGCCCTCCTAACCGGTCCCCTCAGGAATCAAACTCCAATATGGACAGCGTACCCAGTGGTCAGGCAGGACTTGGTCCAGATCGGGTTCTACTGTTGAGCATTCAGACTTCGCCCAAGAACAACGGGGATGAAAGCGGCATCCAGATGGATAGAAACCAACTGGAGGAACCTGGCCTGGAATAACTGCTAGTTTAGAACTCCCCGCTTTAGGCGTGCATTGAATTAGAGCCTTTGTATAAGGGTGGAATTGCCGTCTTACTAACAGTTTCGCAGGTCCAATTTCGACAATCTGACCGGCATACATAACCGCGAGCCGGTCAGCAAACTCGCAAACAATCGCCAGATTGTGCGTCACAAACAGCACGGCCAGTCCGAGCTTATCCCTTAGCTCCCTTAGGAGATCCAGTATCTGGACTTGCACAGTAGCGTCCTGGGCTGTCGTCGGTTCATCAGCAACCAAGAGTTCGGGCCGTGAGGCAAGTGCCACCGCGATGCAGATGCGCTGTCGCATTCCGCCTGAAAGTTCATGAGGGTAGCTCCGAGCGCGCAAATGAGGGTCAGGGATCCCAACGCGCTTCAGTAACCGGATCAGTTCGTCATTCAAGTACGCGGATCGACCCTGTAGGGCTAAGACCTCCGCGATCTGGGTGCCAACTCTCAACATTGGGTTCAGCGCTCCACCAGTCTCCTGGACCGCGTAACTGACAACACGCCCACGAATCCTCCGAAGATCCGATCCCGTCATGCTCAAAACGTCTTCTCCTCGAATGAAGATCTCGCCGCCCCGAAACTTAAAAGGGGGGGTTGGGATAAGCCGAGCAATTGACAAGGCGGTTAGGCTCTTCCCGCATCCACTCTCTCCAACAAGGCAGAGTATCTCCTTCTCCTGGATTGAGAGGTTCAGACTGGTAAGAATTGGCTTAGCTCGATCATCGAGCACCAAATCAAGGCAAACCTGTCGCAACTCTAATAAGGCTTCCGATCTCAAGCCGAGTCGTTTGTCTAACGGTTTCTGTGTGTGAGCATTGCTCAACATCCTCACAGAAACAAAAAGCCACCCCGGTCAGAGTTCCGGGGTGGCTTCGCTCTTTAGATTTCAGGTATTACTTCGGAGCGACCAAGGTCCATGTGCCGCCGGAATTACTCGGCGTCAGGAGTTGAGCGGACCTTAGTTTCGTTCCATCCAAGAACCAAACCGCCAAGTCGCGCGTTGCGCTCTGGAAGATCAAGTCCACCTTGCTGGCTGCGGACGCATCCGAAACGATTTGTCCTCGAATTTCGCCGCCGGCGTTGGCCGCAGTGTGCACATTGACGTAGGCTTGTCCTCCGACGATCGCTGCGAGTTGCTCAGCCGTCAGTGTAACTGTCCCAACCAAGCTTCCTGATGTGCCAAATGCGCCGCCGTTGAAGGCCTGGAAGTTGATGGAAACACCGGCTGTTTGTTCAGTGCTGGCAGGCAAGTGAATGTGCGCGCCCGTTGCCACACCGGACAAACCTGAATATGTGATGTTAAACGACAGTTGATTTCCGACGATTGTCAGTTTGCCTGAGCCGGTCGCAGTCGTCGTCACTGGATTCGGCCTTTCCGCAGCCCCAGTCAACGCCACGGAGAACGCCTTAGAGATCTTGCCTGTTCCAGCGACTCTCCAGCCACTTCCTGGATTTGACGGGCTCAACAGGCTGGCGGTAGTCAGTGTTGTGCCGTTCATCGCCCAGAGCGCCATGGTGCCATCGGAATATTGGAAGACCAGATCCTCACGACCGTCTCCCGTGAGATCACCCACTCCAACGACCTTCCACTTCGAGTCACCAGGTGAAGCAGGGCTGAGAAGTGCCGCTGAACTCAGGCTTGTGCCGTCCATGTACCACACGGCCAGCGTGCCGTCACTGTGTTGGAAGACCAAGTCCAGCTTGCCATCGCGGTTCAAATCGGCCGCTCCGACCACGCGCCAGCGGCTGTCGCCTGGATTGCTGGGATTGATGAGCGCACCGCTGTTTTGCAGACTGCCGTTCATGAACCAGATTGCGAGGCTGCCATCGGTATGCTGGAAGATAATATCGTCACTTCCATCGCGATCGAAGTCGCCTGTCGTCGCGACTCTAAAGGCGGCATCACCAACGTTACTCGGCAGAGTGAAGCCCGCTGATGAGAGTGTTGTCCCATTCATCAGCCAGACAGCCAAGAATCCATCGTTGTCCTGGAACAACAAGTCGGATTGACCGTCTCCATTGAAATCGCCCTTCACGGCAGGAGGCTGCGTGACCTTCAGCGTAAAGCTGGTGCTTGCGGTAATCCCACCGCCGTCTGTGACCGTAAGGGTAATGGTCGCGGATCCTACGGCGTTTGATGCAGGAGTCACCACGACTGTTCTGTTTGCTCCGCTTCCACCCAGCGCGATCCCAGAGACAGCAACGATGTTCACATCACTAGTGGTTGCTGCGACCGCGAGTGATGCCGGCTCAGTTTCCTTGTCTCCGACCGTAAAGGAGATGGAGGAGGTCGGTCTGTTGCGTTCGGTCGTCTGCCCCAAGATTGCGGAGATCGTCGGTGCTTCGTTGGCCTTCACCGTCAAGGTGAAGGACGTGCTTGCGGACTTCGCAGGCCCAGGGCCATTGTCGGTGACGGTGATGGTAATCGTCGTGCTGCCTTCCTGTCCTGTTGCTGGTTGGATGAACACTGTCCGGTTTGCGCCACTTCCACCCAGGAAGATGTTTCCATCCGGAACAAGAGTCTTGAGGGAGGACGACGCAGTAACCACGAGGGAGCCGACTGCCGTCTGGTCGTCTCCAACCGTGAAGGCCATAACTGGCGTTGTTTTGTCGCGGTTAGTTGTTTGGTTCTGGATTGAAGTGATTGTGGGTGCGTCGTTCACCGGTGGCGGCGTGGCGACAGTAAAGTCAATTGATGCGGTCTGCCCTTCGTTGTCTGTCACGGTCAGGGTAATGACCGCGTCACCCTCCTGGTTCGCAGCCGCAGTGACTGTGACCGTCCGGCTCCCCGCGCTGCCTCCGATTACGACATTGGCATTCGGAACGAACACCTGATTGGATGAGCGCCCACTCACCTGCAGGAAGCCAGGGAAGGTTTCTTTGTCGCTGACCGTGAATGGAATGGGACCCGTGCTGCTACCCTTCGCGATCGTTTGATTCAGAATTGACGAGATCTTGGGCTTCTCGCCGCGCACTGTCACGCTGAACGTCCGCTTAGTCGCATTGTCATCCCCGTCCTTGACGGTGACCTCGATATCTGCGGTTCCCGGCGTGTCGCCAGCCTTGACAATCATCTGTCTGGTACTTGGGGACGCAGACGAGACCGAAGCGATTTGAATATTCGCCTGAGCGATAATGGCGGTATTCTGTGATTTAGCCGTCACGACCAGTGCCGCTGCAGGGGTCTGCGCGTCACCGACCGTGAACGAAATAATTTCCGAGAAGTCGCCCACATTAAGCGTTTGATTTGGGATGGTCGAAATCGTTGGAGCCACTCCCGCAGTCACGTTGACGGTGAAATCACTTTGTCCGCTCAACGCAGGTTGCCCGGCTTTTCCAGCGTCGGTAACCTTAATAGTGATCTTCGTGGTGCCAAATTTCTCTGCCGCAGGTTGAACTAGAACGCCGCGCGCTCCATCGGATCCAGTAAGTATGAAGCTCGATGAAACATTCGGAACGAGTTCGGGGTTGTCCGAGGTAAACTCCAACTTGAGGTCCCTCGGGAGAGTTTCCGCATCGTTGAGCGTGAATGCGACGAGCCTGGTCAGTGTGCTCTGAGTCGTATTAACGACTTTATCCGCTTCTGCGATGACAACGGTGGGGGCGTGATTCCTCGGATCAATTTGGACTTCAAATGACACACTGGCAGCACCATCGCCAGTATCAGTCACTGTAACCGTGATCACGGAGGTGCCAAATTGTGCGCTCTTCGGCTTGAATTTTAAGACATAGCCATTGCCGGCGGTCGGTTGCTGAGTAACATCAATCAGCGTGTTGACCCCGGCAGCTTTGCCTTTGTCATTGGCAGAGGCGACGATTCCATTCGGATCTTTGAGCGCCTGATTTTGAGTTGTTACATTATCTGCGCCCGCCGTGCGCTCATTATCCGGACCGACAGTCACATTTTTGAGCGTGACCGACTGTTCGCCGGAATCCTCGTTAATGCTGACGTTAGCCGGTTTATCAATCGTAGGGGGATCATTAACCGGAGTCAGGTTGACATGGAGAGTCGTCTCGCGAGACAGGCCGCCCGGGTCGGTGACAGTAAGTTTGATGTCAGCGCCAGCCGTGTCAAATTTGTCCTTCGTTGGCACCACAACGACGGTTCGGGTTGCGCCGGTGCCGTTAATCGTCACACTGCTGAAGAGTGCTTTCTTGGCGTCACCCCCCTGCACTTCAGCTTTCGTACTGAGCTGTTCAGGATTGTTTGGAGCATCCGCATCCGCGACGGTGATGGTAATATCCTTGTCCCCATCCTTCACCTGAGTCACGTCTTCATTCACCGTTACCGTTGTCTTGGACAATGAGATGGTCGGAGTATCGGCCACCGGTGCGACTGTCAGCGCATAGGTCGCGCTCCGGGACAACTTCTCATCGTCGGTGTAGGTGACAGTTATGGTCACAGGACCCGTTACGGACAAGTTCTGGCTGTTGGCATTGGCGACTGGAACGACAACCATTTTGCCGGTGGTGGTGCTGCTCGCGCCAGTTGGAATCCCGCTAAACAACACATTGGCGGCGGGCACAAGGTCCGCATTGCTACTCGTCCAGGATAGTTTTGCCGGATCAAGATTCTTGTTGTCCTCCAGACTAATCGTTGCAACTGCGACCGTATCTTCGTCGATCGTGTCGCTCGACTTAGCGAATGATATCGTCGGCGGCGCGATATCGGAAACAGTCAGGGTGAACGTAACGGCAGCCGATGTCTTAACGTTACTGCCGCTCGGCTCACCTTTGTCGGTCGCGGTTAGCGTGATGTCACGCTTCCCCAACTGCCCATTCTTGGGAATTATCGTCAGTTTTGTGTTGGCTGCGTAAAGCTCGATTGCATCGATGAGATTGGCATTGTAACCAGCGCCTTCGCCGCCCTGGGTCACGTTTATCGTGAGAAGTGCCGCGGGAGTTGTTTCGACGTCTTTGGCGACAAATGTCACAGAGATGCCGGTGTTCTTCGGAGTTTCCTGAGGTGCGATCGCGTCAATCGTCGGTGTGTCGTTTACCGCGTTCACCGCAATCTTGAATTTCTTGACCGTGGTCGCAGCAGGCGCGCCGTCATCTGTCAAAGTGAGTGTAATGGTTGCTGTTCCGTTTTTGTCCTTCGCCGTTGTGTATTTCAACGTGGCGTTGCCGCTCGTCTTAATCTTTGCAGGATCGATGGTCGGATTCGCGATCAGGCCGGTGTTGTCGGAGGTAGCCGTAATGGTCACCGACTGTTCACTTTCGTTTGAAGGTCCGACCCCTATGCCTTCGAGCGTGATCGTGCGTTCCTTCGGAGTCCCATCAGAATTGAGCGAGTCGTCCTCATCTACGGTCACGAGTGTGGGCGGGCTGTCGTTGTTGATCGTACCCGCATCAGTTGTCACGATCTTGTTAATGGTCGGCGCGTCGTTGACGGGACTGACATTCACGATGAATTTTTGTGAGGCCGTAGCCGGATTAGTTCCGTCGTTTTGTGCGCCTTTGTCCGTGACACTGACCGTAAGCTCAGCTTTGCCAAACTTATTCGCCTTCGGTTGGACTTTGATTGTTCGGTTGGCACCCGACCCGCCGAAGGTCACATCGGTTGTAGCGACCAGCTCGATGTTTGACGAAGCCACGGCGATAGCCAGCTCGCCAGGCGGCGTCTCAACATCGCCTATGGTAAAGGCGATGTCCGCAGTGGATGCATCTTCATTGATTGTTTGCTCTGCGATCGCGCTGATCGTAGGCGCATCATTGACCGCGTTAATCGTCACGGTAAATTCGCCGGTATTATCGGTTTTGTTATTACTGGGATCTTTTACTTCGACCTTAACCGTGGCCGTGCCGTGTTTATTGGCCGCTGGAACGATAGTCAGGGTCCGATCGTTTGACGTGCCGGAGGTGCTCACCGAGGCGAGAAGAGTCTCGCCAGCGATGATTGTCGCTGTAGTCGTCAAGTTTGTTACAGCATTAGCTGAGTTCGACTTTACGATGAATGGAACCGTTTTGGTCGTATCCTCATCGGTGGATTGATTCTTAAGGGGTTCGATGGTTGGGTCGCCCGCTTCAGTGGTAAACTTGACTTTGAACTGGGACGTAGCGTCCTTTGCTCCACCCCCTTCACCTGTTGAATTGCCGTCATCCACTTTGATGGTAATCAAGGCTACACCGTTGGCCGTCGCTGAAAACGGGCGGACAGTCACCTGGCGGGTTGAGCCGGAGGAAGAGACTTGGATATTCGAATTGGGCACGAGGGTCTTGTTGTCTGAATCTACGCTGATAATCAAGTTGTTTGCTGGTGTTTCCACATCACCAATCGTGATTTCCAGCGGCCCAACCGTCTGACCCTTATTTGCAGATTGACCGCGGATTTCGGTAACGGTTGGGGTGTCGTTGGCCGAATCCACGTTCACTTTGAAGGTCGTTGTGGCAGTACGTTGTTCCGGGTCGGACGCAACGACGGTAATCGTCGATGGGCCACCGCGCGTCACGTTGTTCTGATTAGCTTCGGCTGTTCCCTTCAACGTGAAGGTGCTGCCGCTGAGGGTCTTGGTTATGCTGGAATCCTTAATTAACGATTGATCCGAAGACGTCACTTGAAGCGCGAGCAATTTGTCTGTGGCAGTCTCCAAATCTTTTACGTCGAAAGTGGCAATGACCACATCTTTCGCGTCTTCGGCGATCGACTTGTCCGCAATGCCAGCCGCGCCGCCATCACCGGTTGTCCTCGTGATGGTTGGGAACGTCTGCCCGACCCCGCAGCACTGTTTTGAAGTGATCTCCAATTCAAGGGTCCAACTTCCAATCGTACCGGTGGCACCCGAAGCAGTGTCAACGACGAAGAGTTGCCAATCGCCGTTTGGATCTACGGAATCTCCTTCGAACGTGGACAGGGTTGTCGCAGACGGTGAACCTTGATCACTCACCGCCCCGGAACCGTAATCGGTCGGCCTGAAAGTTCCTGAAGAAATCTTCGTGGAGGGAGGGAGGGCTGAGCCGCTGTCTGCAAAGGTCAACGTCGTGCCCGAATCCAAGGGAGAGCCGACGCCCACGTTTCGCATGAGCACGACAGATTTGGCACCCTTTTTCAACATCACAGTCACGTCACTACTGTAACCATGATTGATGCTATTTAACTTGACGGTTACCTTGGAAATCCTGGCAGCAGTCAGAGAACCTGAAACCGGTTGGGCGAGCCCCGATAAGTTGATTGAGGACGGGAAGGGACCAGCCTTGGCGTTGTCATTAATTGTAACTGCCCCGCCGTCTTTCGCCGTAACGGGCTTGAGAACCTGACCGACCGCGAGCTGGAATTTCGATGCGTCGTCCAAACCGGTAGCACCGCCGCCAACGGTGAAATCAGGCATAAGGGTCGATCCACAGGCACCATCAGTTCGAAACATGAAATCAAGCGTGACATTAGATTCTTTGGGAATGGTCACCTTCTGCCCGCTTGTGAGGGAGAATTCAACGCCGCCAACTCGATTCTTGAGGGTGATCGTCACGTCCTTCATATCTGAAGTCGTAGCATTCCTGAACACAAACGCGACGGTGTTTGTCTCGCCTGGATCAATCGCGCCACTGGGGCAACTCTCCTTGGTCGTATTGAGGGTCGCCGAGATCGCCTTAACGTTTGCCGCCTTCGCTGGCAAGGCGAAGCCTAGAGTACACACAACAACTAACAAAGCCCATAGCCCGGTAGCGCCATGGCGTTTCCCTAAAAGGTTGATCAAGTGCCTATTCATGGTGTTTTGGGGGTAACTGTTCTTTCGCATATCTGTCGGAGCTTGGACAAGTTTTTTGTGCATTGGCGGTAGAAATAGGGTTTTTTCAATTTTCATGCAAGAAAAAAGTTCTGAAAAAAAAAGTTATTCACATCTTATTCACCGCTGACAGCCTCTCGGTCGTCCATTTCTAATTGTCTCAAACTGGGCACGAATCGACGTTTTCAGACGCGTTGAGCGATTCACGAAATCTCTGGCGGACCCACTTTGAAATGCCTCACGCAAATTGAGTCCGGCTCATCTTATGCTTTCGCGAAGTTTATCCCGCAAGATCAATCCCACACTGTTGACGAAAACAAAAGCAAATTGCAGACCGGGCTGCGGAAAAAAACCGAAGCGAGCCTCACAATGCCTTCCTGTCCTAATTATCGGCCGCCATTCCTGGCTTTCAGAATGGGCTTTGTCAAGGAATAGTTTTTCACAAACCACCTTCGAGGCGCGAGACGGCGGGTGACAGGCAACCATGGAATGGAAATCGCATGAGGATGACGCGGGATGCGTGGAACTCACGCGGCTCAGCACGGTCTGCGCAGCAACAATAGGAAGCGAACGCTCCACGGCCCGCGCGGAGAGTTCAAGTTTCGAGTTCAAAGTTCAAAGTTGGGTCAGTAGCCGAGCCGTAAAAGGACTTGCTGAAGCGGCAAAGACTGACTCGGCTGCAAGCGTTCCGATTGTTTGTAGCCCGCGAGATCAAGATTTTTTAACTCACGCAAAGCTTGGGTGAACAGGTCAAAATGCGAAGGAAGGATTCCCTTTGTTCGAATGAACGCCAATGACTGATAATTCGCGTTCATTTGCGGTTGAACGAATATCACCTCACCGCCCAGCCGAAGCGCTCGGTAAATGGCCAATAGACGAACCAGCATTTGCCGATGACATTCTCCTGCGGCAGATCGCCCCAGTCGCGAGAATCGCGGCTGTTGAGCGTGTTGTCACCCATCGCGAGGTACTGGCGTGAGCCAACGACCCGCTCCACAGTTTCATCGTGGAAACGCGGAGCCAACAAGGGGTACCCATTGCGCCAGCGGTTCGCCACGACCTGGTTCACGTGCCCGAAGCACTGATTCTCCACCCAATTGGTCGGAGAAAACGTATAGACGTTTTCGAAGCCGGGCGTAGCGGCGTCCAGGCGCCGCTCATTGATCACGAGATGCTGGTCGTTGCCGATGCGGACGCGTTCTCCCGGTAACGCGACAAGCCGCTTGATGTAAAGTTGATCCTGGTCCAGGTCGGCAATGCCGCGTGTTTTGAAGACGATAATTTCACCGCGCGTCGGGCGGCGAAAATTGTAAGTGAATCGGTCCACGAGCAGATGGTCTCCCGCGACAACTTTGAGCCGCGCGATGGTTTCGCCCGCATGCACGGAGCGGCCTTCATGCAGTCCGTACCGCGTGAGCAATTGCTCGGGTGGGAGCCAGACTCGGTCCGCCACGTCGCCAATCTTGAAGCTCTGCTGCTTTACAAACGGCAGAACCAACTTCGGCTGGGGCACCTCTCGGATCACGCCGTCTGTCTTGGCGATGATTTCGCAATAGGATTCGCCGCGAAACCAGTAACGCGCGAAACGAGCCAGCCGTCCGGGAATCCTGAAATCCGGACGGCTTCGCAAATCCTCATGGGTGATGCCGTACAGCGTCGGCTGCATCGAGCCGGTCGGAATCTTTGTGAGTTGAAGAAAAAAAGTGGTGAAGGCGAGTATGACGGTCGCGGCCACGAGCAACTCCTTTACGTTTTCGCGCGCGCTCGCGCACGGGTACGGCTTTAACTTCTCGTTGGCAATTTCGGTCACCCGAGCCATCCCGGCCTCCAGTTTGGCTTTGCCCTGGCGCGATCGAATCGTGGATCTGAGTTCTTCCGCCGCATGCAGCAGAGAGGTCACGGTGTCCGCGGCAAGGATATCCCGCTGCTCGTTGACAAGTCGGAGCACCTGTTGCCGGAGCTCCGTGGCTCGGCGAACGGCGCGTGAAAGAAACCACTGAATGCACATGGTCAAGCTTTTTACCGGAAACCCCACCCAAAACGCCGGCTCACAGGCCAGAAAACAAACGCGCATTTGCCCACGACTTTCTCCTGTGGGATCGGATCGAAGTATCGTCCATCCGAGCTGTTCAATGTGTTATCGCCCATGAACAGGTAGTGATCTGGCGGGATCGGAAATTCGCTGGCGGCATTCGGGAAATTGGGTGCCAGGCCGGCTTTGCCGCACCGAGCCGCAGTGGCATCGTTCAAATGGCCGCTGTATTGGTTTTCCTGCGGCGGCCCGTGAAAGCCATAGAGATTCTCGAAGCCCGGGGCCGTCGCCTCGACGCGTTTGCCATCGATGTAAAGATGCCGATCATCTCCGATGCGAGTTTTTTCGCCGCCAAGTCCGACGAGGCGCTTGATGTAATGCGTGTCCGGCGTGAGCTTGGGCAAACCCTGTGAAGAAAAAATCACGATCTCCCCGCGCCGCGGCCGCCGGAAATGGTAGGTGAATCGGTCCACGAACAGCCGATCTCCGCTCATGACCTTCAGTTTGATCAGTTCCTCGCCTTTGCGGACAGGACGCTGCGAATGAAGTCCTGACTTCTCATCCAGTTTCTCCGGCGCGAACCAGATCGTGTGCGGCGGTCCATTCTGGAAGATCATTCTCTGCGTATGGACAAAACCAGCCACTTTTCGCGGCGGTTCAAATCCGAGGAAAACATCGTCTCGCTCGGCGACCACGTGGCAGTACTTGGCGCCCAGAACGCTCCGCTGGAAAATTCTCGCGAGCATTCCCGGAACTTCGACGTCCGGCGTCTGCCGCAGATCTTCGTAGGTGATGCCGTAGAGAGTCGGTTGCATGGAGCCGGTTGGGATCGCCATGGGTTGCAGAAAAAAAGTGCGAATCCCCAACGCCACGACCAGCGCGACCAGCATCACATCGACGTTTTCGCGGATGCTGGCCGCAGGATAAGGCCTCAGCCATTTGTTGGCCGTAGCTTCCAAATTCGCGGCTCGGTCCAGAACCGCGGCCGTGTCCGCGCCGTTCGACAAAGCCAGCCGCACTTCGGAGAGAGCCCGCCCAATGGAATCCAGCCCTTGCGGAAGAAGCAAATCGCGTTGCGCGCTGGCAATTTTCCGGACGCGCTGGCACAGGTAGCTCGCCTCGCGAACCGTTCTTGAAAACAACCAACGAGAGAGCAGCTTACTCATCGCATCAATCCGTATTCCGAATGGCGCTTCATAAAATCACAACGCGCTCATGCTTTCAGCACCTCAATGAACGCTTCCTGCGGAATCTGCACCGAGCCGAAGGCTTTCATTTTCTTTTTCCCTTCCTTCTGTTTCTCCAGCAATTTTCGTTTCCGCGTGATGTCGCCGCCATAGCACTTTGCCGTCACGTCCTTTCGCAGCGCGCCGACCGTCTCGCGCGCGATGATCTTTCCGCCAATGGCCGCTTGAATGGCGACGGCGAATTGCTGCCGGGGAATAACCTCCTTCAGCTTCGCCGCCAGCGCGCGCCCTCTGAATTCGGCTTTGTCGCGGTGCACGATGCACGAGAACGCATCCACGGCCTCGCTGTTCACGAGCATGTCCAGCTTGACCATTTCGGACTCGGCATAGCCCGCGTACTCGTAATCCATCGACCCGTAGCCGCGCGTGATGCTCTTGATGCGGTCATGGAAGTCGATCAAGATTTCGTTCAACGGCAACAGGCTCGTCAACATCACGCGCCGCGTATCGAGAGTTTCGGTGTGATCGACCACGCCGCGCTTCTCCGCGATCAAGCCCATCATGTCGCCAATGTATTCGTTCGGGCAAATCACGAAAGATTTGACCATGGGTTCCTCGATTTTTCCGATATAGTTCGGCTCCGGCAGATAGGCGGGATTGTCGATTTCCTTCAATTCTCCGCTCGTCATCGTCACGCGATAGATCACGCTGGGATAGGTCGCGATGATGTCCATGCCGTATTCCCGGCGGAGGCGCTCCTGAACGATTTCCAAATGCAGCAATCCCAAAAACCCGCAACGGAACCCGAAACCCAGCGCCACCGAACTCTCCGGTTGATAGACGAACGCGGAATCGTTGAGCTGCAGTTTCTCCATGTTGGCTTTAAGATGTTCGTAATCGGCGGTGTTGATCGGGTAAATGCCGCTGAACACCATGGGGTGAATTTCCTGAAATCCGGGCAGCGGCGCAGCAGGATGGCGCGCGTCAGTGATCGTGTCCCCCATCTTCACGTCCTTCGGACTCTTGATATTGGCCGTCAGGTATCCTGTCTCGCCCACCTCCAGTTTTTCCCGCACGTACGGCTTGGGATTGAAACTCCCGACCTCTTTCACTTCGACCGTTTTTCCGGAGTGCAGCAGCTTCACCTGGATCCCCGGTTTCAATTCTCCGTTGAACACCCGCACGTGCGTCACCACGCCTTTGTAAGTGTCGAAATAGGAATCGAAGGACAGAGCTTGCAGCGATTTGGCGCCGGTGGGTTTCGGCGGAGGCACGCGCGCAACGATCGCTTCCAGCAGTTCGTCGATTCCGATCCCCTCCTTCGCGCTGACCGAAATGGCGGTCTCGCCGGGAATGGCCAGGATGTCCTCAAGCTGGGTCTTCGTCAGTTCAACATTCGCGTGGGGCAAATCGATTTTGTTGATCACCGGGATGATCGTCAGGTTTTGCTTCATCGCCAGGTGGACGTTCGCCACGGTTTGCGCCTCCACGCCTTGAGCGGCATCGATCACCAGCAGCGCCCCTTCGCAAGCGCTCAGGCTCCGCGAAACTTCGTAGGAAAAATCGACGTGGCCGGGGGTGTCGATGAGATTCAATTCATAGGTCTGCCCGTCTCCCGCGCGGTACAGCATGGTCACCGGATGCGCCTTGATCGTGATCCCGCGCTCGCGCTCCAGATCCATGGAGTCCAGCAACTGATCCTGCATCTCGCGATCCGTGATCGTTCCGGTCCGGTGCAACAAGCGGTCCGACAGCGTGGTCTTTCCGTGGTCAATGTGCGCAATGATGCTGAAATTTCGAATGTGTTTTGCGTCCATTGACTTTAACCAATTTCTTTGCTTTTACGTAATCTGAAACCCATTTCTTTTCAACCGTTGACCACGGGATTCGTTTCGTTCGCCCGGCATCGCGCCTTCGACGTAACGCAGAGTTGCAGGCTGTCGTATCGCCGATTTGCAGTCGGGTATGTGTCCACCGTAGCGCAGATTTTCAATCTGCTGTATCGCGGAATTGCATTCCGCAAGCGGCCGACCAGATCGAGCGCCCTGGAACCTGCCGAGCGCCGCCGAGTGCAAATCGGCGATACGGCAGAGTGCAACTCTGCGCTACCCCCAACTCAGCGGTCCGCGTCTCCGAGCCCGAAGGTTGGACAAGATAATCGCGCTCGGCGCGAAGAAAAGGGAATTCACTTCAAAACTTGGCCCCCCTGGTCGATCCTGAAACGGACCTTCGACTTCATGTGCACACTTATCGAACTGTGCACAGAAAGACAGCTCCCACACGCGCTCGAAACGATGGCCTTTCTCAAACTTGCTTCGTCATCTCCACCCCCAGCCGAAGTAGTTTCCGGACAGCGGCATCGGATTGACCCTCGGCGTAAATGCGCAGAATCGGTTCCGTGCCCGATCCGCGCAACATGAGCCAGGTTCCGTCCTGGGCGATGAATTTCACCCCGTCGTAGGACTTCACGCCTGCCAGCGGCGAACCCAGGAGCCTGGCGGGCGGATGCTCCCGGCAATGGCTCATCAACTCCGGTCGCTTCTCCAGCGGGAAATGGGTGTCGATTCTCCCGTAGTGGTGCGGTCCGAAATCCTTCTCCAGCCGCGCCAGCAGCTTCGAAAGCGGCGCTCCTTCTGCCGCGAGCAACTCCAGCAACATCAGGCCGGCCAGGATGCCGTCCCGTTCGGGAATGTGTCCCGGAAAGCCGATTCCGCCGCTCTCCTCGAATCCGAGAAGCACGTCGCCCTTCAGCATTTCCGAGCAGATGTATTTGAAGCCGACCCCGGTCTCCACCAACGGCAGACCGTAGGCCGCGCACATCTTGTCCACCATGGAGGTGGTGGTGAGGGCCTTGATGACGCGTCCTTTCTCCTGGCGGTGGTGGATCAGGTGACGCAGCATCAGGCAAATGATTTTGTGCGTCGTCAACGGATTCCCTCTCCCATCCATTCCGCCAACGCGATCCGCGTCGCCGTCCGTCACGAGACAGATGTCGTGCGGGTGCTTTTTCAAGTAGGCCGAACTGCGTCCGTAATTTTTGTCGATGGGCTCCGGATTGATGCCGCCGAAAAAGGGGTCGTGTTGTGCGTTCAACGTCGTGACCCGGCACGTCGTCCCGGCCAGCAATTCCTCGAAACACCCCGCTCCGACGCCGAATAATGCGTCGTGGGCAAAACGAATTCTCGACCGGGCAATGAGCGCAAAATTAACCTTCTGCTTCACGGCTCGGAAATGGGCCGGGCACAAATCTTTCACGTGAATCTGCTTGCGCGCCCGGCCGGCGCTCAAGCTCACCGATTTCACCGCCTGCTGATCCAGGAGCGCCTCGACCCCCGCGCAAAGGGCGGCATCCGCCGAGCCTCCGAAGTGCGCTTTGATCTTCACGCCATTGAACCGCGGCGGATTGTGGCTCGCGGTGATCATGACCCCGCCAGCCGCCCGCTGCGCTTTTACGGCAAACGAAACGGCCGGGGTCGGCGTGGGCCGGTCCGTGAGCGTGACTTGAAATGCATTTCCCGCCAGCACCTCGGCCATGCGCGCCGCGAATTGATCGGACAAGAATCGCCGGTCGTAACCCACAACCACCTTCTTTTGCGTGTCCGGTACGGGATTTGTGTTCCAGTAATCGGCCAGCGCCTGGGCGACACGGTCCACGTTGTGAAAAGTGAAATCCTCCGCAATGACCGCGCGCCAGCCGTCCGTGCCGAATTTGATGGGTGTCATCCTCTTCAGTGGTCAGTTGTCAGTGGCCAGTTGCCAGTGGGGTGAGCGTGGCGGTGGGGCGACGCTCCTGCGGAGCCATCGTCTTGCTTCGCAGGGAATTGGTCCCCAATAAACACCGGCTGGAAGGGGGATGTGTCGCGCATAGAAATCGCCTGCTCGGATGCATTGAAATCACGGCCTGGCAGGCGCTTCGCCCCACTGACCACTGGCAACTGACAACTGCTCAATCGCGAACGCGCTGCTCCTGGACAATAGCCCTCATCTTCCGCACCGCCGCCTTCATGTTGCGGTGAGCGAAAAGGCCGGTGCCGCTGACGAACGTGTCGGCGCCGGACCGCGCGCATTCGGCGGCGGTTTTGAAATTGATTCCGCCATCGACCTCCAGGCGGTATTTCAGCTTTTTCTCGCGACGCCAGGCGTCCGCTTGTTGAATCTTCGGCACCGTCTCCTCGATGAACGATTGCCCGCCGAAGCCCGGATTGACCGTCATCACCAGCAACAGATCGATTTGTTTCAGGAACGGCTCCGCGGCGGCGATGGGAGTGGGCGGATTGACCGCCAACCCGACTTGCTTGCCCAACGACTTGATTTTCCAGAGCAAAGGCAGAACCCGGTCGTCCAGTTCGACGTGCACGGTGATCAAGTCGGCGCCCGCTTTGGCAAAGGGGTCCAGCAAAATTTCGGGTCTCGAACACATCAAGTGCACGTCAAAAAACAGGCGCGAAAGCGGCCGGAGGTTTTGCACGACGCCCGGGCCAAACGAGATGTTCGGCACGAAATGGCCGTCCATGATGTCCAGATGCAACCATTCCGCGCCCGACTTTTCCGCGCGTCTGGCTTCGTCTCCGAACCGACCGAAGTTCGCCGCCAACAAGGAGGGCGCAATAATCATGGCGCGAGGCTAAGGATTTGAAGACCAGAGTCAACTTCGGGCCAACTTCACGGAGGAACGAGGGGAACAATCCGGCTGGCCTAGACTTGGGAGATCATGCGCCAATGTCCTGCGCGTTATCTGCCCATTCCCTGAGTTGAAGGGCGCCTCCACGCCGTGCCATTTCGTGTCCCTTGTTCGCGGTTGCGGCTCCAGGACTGCGCAAAGTCGGCGTTACGCCGCCGCCGGCGCCGGTGAGCCGAGGCCGGGCAAATGTGGCGGGGCGGGACGCGGCACTTCAGGCAGTGGCGTGGCGGCCAGCGCGCCGGAGGGCGGGTCGGTCTTCGGAGTTGGCGCAGGCGGAGTCAGCTTGCCCGTCTTCACGATCTCTTCCACCTGGCTTCCGTCCAGCGTCTCGTATTCGAGCAAGGATTGGGCAATCAACTCCAACTTCTTCCGGTGGATGTCAATGATGTCTTCGGCGATGCGATAGCATTCGTCGATGATGCGCTTGACCTCGGCGTCGATCTCTTCCGCGATGCGTTCGCTGTAATCCTTGCTTCGAATCATCTCGCGGCCGAGGAAGACGTATTCGTTGTTGTCGCCGTACTGGACCATGCCGAGTTTCTCGCTCATGCCGAAATGGCAAACCATCGCCCGGGCCATTTGCGTCGCTTGCTGAATGTCGCCGGCGGCGCCAGTCGAGATGTCCCCGGACACGATTTCCTCGGCAATGCGTCCGGCCATCGTCACCGAAATCATGGCGAGCATTTCCTTGCGGCGGCGGTTCAAAATATCCTGCTTGGGAAGCGACATCGTTGAGCCGAGCGCTTGTCCGCGGGGGATGATGGTCACCTTGTGCAGGGGATGCGTGTGCTCGAGCACGACGTTCACGAGCGCATGGCCCCCCTCGTGCCAGGCGGTGAACTTCTTTTCCTCGTCCGTCATGGCCAGACTGCGGCGCTCACGGCCCCAACGCACTTTGTCGCGCGCTTCTTCCAACTCCGCCATTCCGACGGCTTTTTTGCTCGTGCGCGCCGCCAGAAGCGCCGCTTCGTTGAGCAAGTTGGCCAACTCGGCTCCAGAATAGCCAGGCGTGCCGCGCGCAATGACAGCGAGGTTCACGGTCGGGTCCAGCTTAACGTTCTTCGCGTGAACCTTGAGAATCGCTTCCCGGCCACGCACATCAGGCAGATTCACGGTGATTTGCCGATCAAAGCGTCCGGGCCGGAGCAACGCGGGATCGAGCACGTCGGGCCGATTCGTCGCCGCGATGATGATAATGCCTTCCTGCGTGTCGAACCCATCCATCTCCACCAGCAACGCATTCAAAGTTTGCTCGCGCTCGTCGTTTCCGCCGCCCAAACCGTGGCCACGGCTCCGCCCAACCGCGTCAATTTCGTCGATGAAGATCAGGCAAGGCGTGTTCTTGCGCGCTTGCTCGAACATATCGCGCACGCGGCTGGCGCCGACGCCGACGAACATTTCCACAAAGTCCGAGCCGCTGATGCTGAAGAACGCGGCGTCCGCTTCCCCGGCGATGGCCTTGGCCAGGAGCGTTTTGCCCGTGCCGGGCGCACCGATCATCAAGATGCCTTTGGGAATGCGCCCGCCCAGTTTTTGAAATTTCTTGGGGTCTTTGAGAAACTCAACGAGTTCGGAGACCTCTTCTTTCGCTTCCTCGACGCCCGCGACGTCCTTGAACGTCGTCCGGTTTTTCTCTTTGCTCAGGAGCCGCGCCTTGCTCTTGCCGAAGCTGAGCGCGCCTTTGCCGGCCATTTTGATCTGGCGGATGAAGAAAAAGTAAATCAAGAACGCCACGAAAAGAATCGGGAGAATCGTGACAAACAAATTCAACAAAAGCGCGCTGGCTTCGTAAGTCTCGAATTTGCCGGAATTCAGCAGCGCCTTCTCCAGATCATCGTCCAGGCGCGTTTTGATCCGGAAATTGGCAAACTCTCCTTCGATCTTTTTCCCCTCCAAGTCAGTCTTGTAGGCCTTGCCTTCAATCTCGCTCAGAAGCGACGCCTGCGGGCTGTAATGAATCGCGCCGGAGACAATCAGATCGTTTGTGAGCAGAGCAATCAGTTGAGAACGCTTGATCACCTGGACATTCGCTTTCTTGCTGTTCTGAAGCAGCATCAGCAAAGGGATCGCGCCCAGGATCAAAATCCAGAGCAGCCAATTGCGGGGCGGCACTCGGATCTCGCCGTTCTTTTCTTTTTTTCCGTTGCCGGAGTGTTTGTTTTCGTCAGCCATTTGCTTTTCCCAATCCGGGCCAAGCTATCATGGTGGCATAGGCGACGCAACCGCTGTTTGGGCCCGGATTTGGGCCGTGAATCAGTCCGCTACACAAAGGATAACAACCACGGATGACACGGATCACACAGATCAACAACCGCCTCCTAGCCGCGTAATCCGTGAGATCCGCGGTTATTTTGGCTCCGGCTTCGCTGGCCACGTAATCCATGGTTTCCCGACAACGTGCATAGGGATCACGCTCGCGCCCGTTGCCACGCCCATCGCAGGCAAGACGTCGTATGCCGCGTGACCTTGAAGCGCTCGGAAATCCTGAAATCCTCGATCCAAAAGATTTCCCTTCTTGGTGTAGTCGCCAGCACCAAGCGGTGGCGGCGCGACCGGGGAATTTTCGCGTTGGTCAGCAAATCCTGCACTTTCACGGACGCAGGCAGGCCGATCGGCTGAAATCGGTCTCCAGGCCGCCAGTGTCGCAGGATGATTGGCGATCCCACCTTCCGTGCGTCGAACTGCTCGGCTTGCCCTCTCAGCTTCTGGCGCCAATCTGTTCCGTGTTTCCAAGGCTCGATCTGCCACGCAACCTTCAGACCATCGAAATCCGCATGCCCACGCTTCTCGGCCACATTCAGCCAGATCGTGTTCGAGTCGAAATGAAACTGGGTCGGACGCCGAAATTGGAGCCGGCCCTGTCCGTCCCTCCAAATCGCCAGGATCGAATTCACAGAGATAATCTCCCCCACGGAACCTCGCAGCCGTTCGATCAACTCAAATTCCGGCGCGACGCCCAGGCGAGCCAATTCCAAATGCATGATCCGGCGCTGGACCGCGACCGGAAGCAGTTCAAATCCACCGGCAACAGCGTCTCCTCGTCGGAGATCACCCATGAACCGAAGCCCTGGAGGACCGCAGTCTTCAGGCTGCTTCCGCGCGCGCTCCGCTGGTGAGCGTTGAAGCGGCCTAAAGGCCACGGTCCGAAGAGACCGTTCATGGGAAAGTTCCGCCAAAGCGACCGGTCCATTCTCGGCCAACCATGCCAGCGCGGATCGAGTGACGAAATCCGACTCCTCACGAATGATCTCCATGACACGCGGGACGATTTTAGCCAGCGCCGGCTGGTACTTCACCCGAAGCAAGGGGAGCAGTTCGTGGCGAATGCGATTCCGCTGGTGTTCCAGAGCCGCATTCGTCGCATCTTCTCGGTGCGCGATGTCTTGCTCTTGGGCGAAGGCGCGCAATTCCTCTTTGCGAACATTGAGAAACGGCCGCACGAGGTGAATCCTCGGGTCGCTCGGCGAGGGGCTGATCCAGTCCATGCCCGCGAGGCCTTCACCGCCTGCGCCGCGCAGCAGACGAAGGAAAAACAACTCCACTTGATCGTCCGCGTGATGGGCCAGGGCAACCGTCCGGATGCCGAAACGCGAACAAGTCCGCGCGAAAAAATCGTGCCGCAACTTGCGCGCCGCCATTTCCACGGAGAGTTTGTGCCGCCGCGCAAACCTTTTCACATCCGCGCCCGAACTGGCGAACGCCAACCCAAGCGCCTTCGCCGATTTCCTCACGAACGCTTCGTCCGCGTCGCTCGCCCGGCCGCGCAGGCGATGATTGAAGTGCGCCACCACCAAACGCCACGCGTGCTCCGGCGCCAGCCGGTTCAGCACGTAGAGCAGCGCCATCGAGTCAATTCCTCCCGAGACGGCCACCAGGATGGACTGGCGCGGCTCAAAGAGCTTCAAGCGCCGGACGGTTTCATTGATCGCGATCGGCAGGTCACTCACCGACCCAGCTTAAGGTGGCCAAAAGACAGCGGCAAGCATGGTGGAGCGCAGGGAGGAGCGCGGACAGCCTGCCCGCGAGAGGCTTCTCTCCAGATCTTCAGAAGCGCGCGGGCACGGCTGCCCGCGCTCCTTTCGCCGATTCTGGAATCAGCCGTGACGCCGTCGCGCTGCCGGGAATTCGCTTGCCATCTCTCTGCTTCGCTGGCCTGATCGCCGGAGTTTGAACGCATCCTAATCCTCAACTTTCCAACCCTAATGATCAAAAAAACACTGTTCGTGTTCGTCGTTGCCGCGCTGACCCTTTCGGCCGGCCCTGCAATCGCTGCGGAGAAAACCAATCCCAAAGCCGACCTCCAGGCGCTGGTCGTGAAGGTCAAGGAGAAGCTTAAGCAGGAGAAGAATACGGAGCAGGACTTGGCCGACGAACTCAAGGAATTCGACGCGCTGTTGGAGAAGCACAAAGCTGACAAAACTGACGAGGTCGCTGAAATCCTCTTCATGAAAGCCGTCCTGTATCTGGAGATCATGGAGAATTTCGAGAAAGCTCTGGATCATGTCAAACGGCTCAAAACCGACTTCCCCGACACGAAACGGGCCAAGGGCGCCGACGACATGATCACCTTGATCCAGAAGCAGGATAGCGCGCACAGGATGCAGAAATCTCTTGTCGTAGGCGCCAAGTTCCCAGACTTCGAAGAAAAGGATATCGCCGGCAAGCTGTTGTCCATTGCCAACTACAAAGGCAAAGTTGTGCTGGTCGATTTCTGGGCGACATGGTGCGGCCCGTGCATCGGCGAATTGCCCAATGTGCTCAAGACCTACGAGAAACATCACGGCAAGGGATTTGAAATCATCGGCATCAGCCTGGACAAGGACGAGGCGGCTTTGACGGGCTTCATTAAGAAGCGAAACATGGGCTGGCAACAATTCTTCGACGGAAAAGGCTGGGAGAACAAACTCGCCGAGAAATACGGCATCCTCAGCATCCCCGCCACGTTCCTGCTCGACGGCGAAGGCAAAATCGTCGCCAAAGATTTAAGAGGCGAAGCGCTGGAAGCGGAGGTCGCCAAACTCGTGGCGAAGCCCTAAGGGGTCCGTTTCGTAAATACGCTCACGTTCGTTGCGCCCAATTTGGCCTGGGGCAAGGCGCGACGAGCGAGCATCCCCCGCCAGTGGGGCTGTGACCGAGGAGCAACGCAGCCCCAGGCAAAATTCGGC
>VHCZ01000002.1 GCA_016871535.1 Verrucomicrobiota bacterium | reverse complement strand
TTTTGTCCGTGGCCTGCGTTGGCTCGGTCCTTACAGCCCGCGTTGGGGATGCTCGGACCTCGCCGCCTTGGCCACAGCCAAAATCCCTCGCCGCAGGACCCCGCGCAATTTTCGGACACGCTCTGAGACGGTCAAACGGCAGCACGCACCAGCGCAAACAAGTCTCCCGCGGAAACGTACGGACCAGCTCCACATCGACATCGTACTTCTCCAATGGCAGATAGCTCAGCCGCGATTTCGCACAGACCAGGGACAACGACCGATCCAGGGGCAGCACTTGTTTGTCCGCGAGAATTTGCAGGAAAGGCTCGACGACTTGCCTGGCCGGTTCTTTGCCGTCGGGCGCGCTCCAGTAAAGATCGAAATCGGTCGGCGACACATGCTTGCCGTCCACCAGAATCTTCCGCATGGCCTGGCGTCCGTCGTCCCCGTCCGCTGCGCCGGCTTCCTCCGGCGATTTGGCTTTGGCCGAGGCGGGAGCGGCTTTGGCCGTGACTTCCACGGGCGCGGGCGCGGGCGCCGCCGGAAAATTCGTGGCGCGATTCTCAATTTCCGCGAGAGCATTTTGAACTTCCCGGTCGTCCGGAAAAACCTGAAGGATGCTCTCGAATTCGAGGATGGCGGAGGAAAGCTTCCCGGAAAGGACGTAAGCTTGCGCGATGCGTTTGGAAGCGTTGAGCACGTCGGACGGCCGGGCCAGCTTGTGATACGCCTCCTTCAGAATCTCCAGCGATTCATAGTCCGCCGGATTCGATTGAGCGATGACCTCGAACATCTCAATCGTATGCAGCGTTTGAGCTTCTTCGCTCGGCGTCAAGGGTGCGGCCATGAATGCCTCATCTGGTTCTTCGTCGCGTCATGCATCCGGGAACGTGCCGAACGACACGCCTCGGAGATCGATTCTGTCCCGGTCCAACCTGACCTTAAATAGAGCCACCGCCCAAAGCAATCCTCCACTTCGTCAACACGCCACTCCCGGTGCATCCGTGCATCCACAAGTTGTCGGTTGACGTAGCGCAGATTTCCAATCCGCGGTATCGCCGATTTGTAATCGGCATGGCGTCGGCAAGCTCCCAGGTCCGTGGACTGGTCGGCGGTTCGCAGAATGCAATTCTGCGATGCGGCGGAGTGCAACTCTGCGCTACGAGGACAGAATCACTGATAAACTTGTGGATACACTGCGCCACTCCGGCGCTGGATGCTGGCGGGCGCCTGTGCTAACGTCGCGGGCGCGATGGCCAATCGGTACTATGCCGCGGACGAGCGGCGGGCGGACAAAGTGCGCGAACTCTTCGGCGCCATCGCCCCACGCTACGATCTCATCAATGATCTGCAAAGTTTCGGCCTGCACCGCCTCTGGAAGCGGCGGCTCGGGAAGCTGGCAAACGTGCAAAGAAGCGAACGCGCCCTGGACCTGTGCTGCGGGACCGGCGACGTCGTTTTTCAACTGGCGAAATCGGCTGGCTTTGTGGTCGGTCTGGATTTCAGCCTGCCGATGTTGAAGGTCGCCCAAGAACGGGCGCGGCGGCCTTGGGCTGAGCGCCATCTTCCTCTCCTCGCGAGGGACGAGTGGGGAGAGGATCGAGGAGAAGGGAAAGCCCATAAGGACGACCCTCCTCTCCCCAGCCCTCTCCTCCCTTCGCAGGGAAGAGAGGGAGAGAGGCCGGTTCGCACCCATTTCCTGCGAAGCGACGCGCTTCGCATTCCTTGTCAGGACGCCCAATTCGACGTGGTGACCATCAGCTACGGGCTGCGAAATCTGGAGAACTTCCAAGCGGGGCTGGACGAAATGGGCCGCGTGCTAAAACTGGGTGGTCGTTTGCTCGTGCTCGACTTTGGCAAACCAGACAACGCCGTCTGGCGGAAAATCTACTTCGGTTACCTTCGCTGGTGTGTCCCGTGGTTCGGCCGACTCTTCTGCGGAGATCGGGAGACGTACGCTTACATTCTCGAATCACTGCTCCACTATCCGGGCCAGCGGGGCATCGCCGATTTGATGGCGCGCGAGAATTATTCCCACGTGCGCGTGATTAATCTTTTGGGCGGCATCATGAGCATCAACTGCGGCACGAAAGCCGCGGCTTGATCGCGGCGCTAATGCTTCGCCTCGCCGATGCAGTAAAGGAACTCCTGTCGGGCGCCGCTGTTCTTGGCCACGCGCAGATAAATGCGGTCGCCGCAAATCGCCGGTGAAGCATACGCTTCGTCGCCAAGCTGATTCTCGGCCACGCTCTTGAACGACTGCGGCGTGGCGTCGAAGACAAAAGTTTTTCCAGCCACGTTCGAAGCGAAGATGCGGTCGCCCACCATCACGGGCGACGCAAAGAAGTCGCCGCCCAGGCGCGTCTTCCAAAGTTCCTCGCCGGAGTCTGATTTCCAGCAAACAGCGAACCCGGCGTCCAACACACCATACAGGTGTCCGTCTTTCACGATCGGCGACGGCACATAAAGGCGGGAAGCGTTTTGCCACGCCACCTTGCCGGAACCGTCCGCGAGCACGGCCACGGTGTGATTTCGCGGATAACCGCCGCTCGCGAACACGCGCTCTCCATCCGTCACCATCGACACCACGCATTCTTCCGTAGAACCATCGATCTCCCAGAGCTTCTTTCCCGTTTGCGGATCGAAACTGGAAATCAAGTTGCAGCCGGCCATGACCATCTGTTCGCGGCCCTGCGCGCGGACGACGGTGGGTGAAGTGTAGTTGGGAATCTTCGGCCGCGACTGACTCCAAACCACCTGCCCCGTGCGGCGATCCAAGCCCGCGACCGTTCCGCCGCCCCGGTGATCCGCCGTCACCAGCACCAACGATCCATGAATGAACGGGGACGAACCGAAACCCTGATGCCGGACGAAGTCACAGATTTTCCACTGCCAAATCTTTTTGCCGTTCAGGTCCAGGGCCGTGGTCTGCACGGCGCCGGCGTGGAGGAAATTGATGAAAAGCCTTTCGCCGTCGCAGGCCACGGTGGAGGATGCCAGCGAACTGTTCCGATGTCCGCCGGTATCCAGGGTGCCCTGGTGAACGATCGTCTGCCAGACTTCCTTCCCGCTTTGACGATCCAGCGCGAGCACCGATTGCGTTTGTCGCTCCGGATCGGCCGTCGCCAGATAAACGCGCTCCCCCACTACCGTCGGCGAACCGTGCCCGCGGCCAGGGATCACTGCTTTCCAAAGAACGTTCTCCGTTTCGCTCCACCGGACGGGCGGACTCTGGTTGGGCGACGCGAGGCCGTTGCCTGCCGGGCCGCGCCAGGTCGGCCAATCTTTGTCCGGGTTCACGGCGGCTAAGGCCGTGGACGAAGGGAACAAAGCGGCGGTTCCGATGAACATAAAGGCTGCAAAAAGAAGGCGGTTCGTCATAAGCGCGCCAGACTCTCTCCAAATCGGACGTGCCCGGCAAGGGGGATGTGAACAGAAGATTGCGAGTGAACGGGGGGATGAGAACCGACATCCCTTATGAATGGCGCGGCTGACCTGTTTAGGCGTGAATGACTTGGCCAATCAAAGACGTGTTGCACGTTATCAAGCGCGCCGCCACGATGTTGCGTGTTGTGCTCCGGAATGAAACTGCCCGCCAACGCGATCATCGCACGAAGAAAAATTGACGAGTATCTGCTGCACCGCAGAGAAGAAGATGACAAGTCAGGTTTCCTCGCGCTCGCGGGCTACACTCTGGAAAACGCGGACCGTCTGATGAGTGATCTCCGCGCGCAACTATTGCCCTTAGACGCCCAGTTGTTTGACGAAACGGAATACGGCACGAAATACAGGATTCGAGGGACGCTGACGGGGCCGAACGGACGCGTCTTGCGCGTGCTGCGCGTTGACCATCTGGATGAAAGAAGTCGCGACAGGCCAGACGAAATTTGTTACGTTGCTGCCGGACAAGCTATGAAATATGACCTGTTCATTCGCGTGGCGCTTGCGCAAGACCTGCCGCAACGCCGGCTGCGCCGTGGCGACGTGGCCACAGTAGTTGAACACCACGCCGGTCGACCGGGAGAAGAACCAGGCTACTCGCTTGAAGTGTTCAATGCCGTCGGTGAGACCGTTGACGTCGTGACCGTCCGCGAGTCTCAAATCGAGCCGTTGACCGCAGATGAATTGCTAACCGTCCGCTCGCTCGAACCGGCGGCTCCTTGAACGAAACGCGAGCAAGGC
The DNA here is from genome assembly GCA_016871535.1 of Verrucomicrobiota bacterium. Classification (NCBI taxonomy): domain Bacteria; kingdom Pseudomonadati; phylum Verrucomicrobiota; species Verrucomicrobiota bacterium. The sequence continues at coordinate 88,975 of VHCZ01000002.1, read as the reverse complement.
CGAAGAACTGACGCGCCGACACCTGTCCCTGATCATCGCTCAAACCCGAGCGTAGTTGAAAGTGCTTACGACGACTTCCGCGATGAGGCGTGAACGCGCTCGGCTGAAGGAAAGGACATGCCTTCGGTCTAGTCCTACTGCGTCATGTCCTCCATCAGCGCCAGCGCGGTGCCTTCGCTGATTTCGCGCACGCCAAAGTTGCGCGCGACTTTGGAGGATCCCTGCCCGATCAGATCTGAGGACGATGCCTGGCCAATGATCTTCGCGTCCTTCAACCGGATCGCCGTCGCTTGAATGTCGGGCACGGCGAAAGTCCGGTCCCCGGATGCCGTCGGAACTGTGATCTGGCGCGACGAAATCAGGATTTCCAAAACGGCATCGGCATTCTTGATCAGCGCTTCACGATCTTTCCGCGCCTGCTCGCCTTCCGTGGGCACGGCAAAGTTCGTCAGAGGCCTGTCGCCGATCAAATGCGCTGCGACGCGCTGGTCCACCAGGGTCGCGCCCGCCATGCGCAAAGGCCGGCCAAACAGCCGCTCGACATCGCGGGCGGTCTGCTTGTCCGCCAGCGCCGCTTCTTTTCTTTCGCGAACGCGATAGGTGTTTTTGCTCGTGACCTTCTCGGTTTGTCCGGAGACGGTTCCTGGCTCGGTGGCTGAGTCCGTGAGCGCTTTCTTGAGGTCGCCGGCGACGACTGCTCCGGCCGGGTCCGGTGTTTTGGGAGCGGCGGCTGGAGAAGCCGCGGTCACTGAACCGGAGCGCTTGTCCACGTGCCCGCGCGAGGTCTCGATCTGCTCGCTGCGCGCGGAAAGCTTCAGGCCCGACTCTTCGTCCACCAATTCGCGGTTGACGTAAATCAGCACACGCGGGCCGCCCATTTTGGCATAGGCCTCTTTGAACCGATTGATGATCGTTTGCGCCTGTTCCGGGGACACCAGGTAAGGCCGTTCCGGGCTGAATTTGTGTTCATAGACATATGGCCCGGAGGAAAGTGGCGGTGGCGCGGGCTGAGCTGTCACCACGGGTGGCGACGGAGGTGGGTTTGGCGAAACTGCTTTCGGCGGCTGTTTCTGCGCGAAGATTGCGCTTGTGGAGACCACAGTGATCGTCATGAGAAGAATCAGTAATTTCATAGCGGTCTAGGTTCTAGAGTAGGTGTGACTCTGATTTTGAAAATGGCTAACCACGGATGCACACGGATTTGCGGGGCACTACCGCGCCTGGCGGACGCGGATGGTGTATTTGCGCGCTTTGTCGTTCATGGAAGTGAAGCGAGCGCTTTCCTGGCCGTTCTCGGTGAGAATGAGCGTCTCCCACGGCGTTGAATCCACGACGAATCCTTGCTCGTCTTTGAACTCGCAATTGATCTGAACCTGGATGCGCCGGTTCTCGCGGTTCCGAACATTGGCGGCAACCTCGATGCGCCCGTCATCCAGTTTCCGCTCCTGGATTCCGGAGCATGTCACTGACCGTTGCGCGCGGGAATCCATCGGCACGAAGGGCGCTTTGTTCTCCAGATCGTATTTGGTCGTGTTGACAGGCGGTTTGGCCCCGCCGGTGGCGCAGGCTGCGAGCAGGCTTGCGGCCAGGGCGCAAACAACGACGAGCCAGTTCAGCCTTGATGGAGCAGGCCTCTGTCTCCCAGCCCTCTCCGCCAACGGCCCCCTCTCCCGTCCTACGGACACCTTCTCCCCCTCGGAGGGGGAGAGGGACGGGGTGAGGGGAGAATCCAGGTTCACAGAATCTTCCTTGTTTGAACCGGCAAATGGGCAAACGAAATGTGTCTTCATAGGTTCTTAGTCGTGTGTGATCGGTCGCTGACGAACACGACGGTGTCCCGAGTTTCGGCCACGTTGATCGTGATCGCTTTCGTCAGAGCCGCGATGGGTTGCTGTTGTTCGTTCAGAAACTCGACGACCGCGGTCTGCGGTCCCGGAGGCAACCGGACTGCGGCAAAACTCAAATAGTGCGGCAGGTTATCCCAGGCCCGTGTGTCGGCCGCGGGTGTCGTGGCCGCGGAAACGATTTTGCTGAGAAGCCCCGCCGCAATCAGCCCCAGCCCGACGTCTTGACTGCGCCGATTGCTCGCCGCCACCATGCCTCCGATCAGCGCCACGTCGCCCACGGTATCGGTCGTGGCTTTGAACACGGCCTTGTTGCCCAGGACGTGATCCATGACGCGACCGCCGCGCGTCGTGGCTTGAAAGTTGAGGTCGTCGTACACGCCGGCTTCGATCGCTTGATCGCCAATCTTGATGCGCGCGCCGCGAACGGGAGATGGAACCGTGCGCACGCGAAGCTGCTCGCGGTACTCGCCAGTCGCGTATTTGCTCGGTCCGGGGCCAAATTCAATGAAGAAGAGCGTGTTGGCGTTGGCGTCGTAGGGCGCGGGCTTGCCCGACTTGCTCAGAGCTTCCGCGCGTTTGAAAGCGTCCGAGCCGTCGCCGGATAATTTGACCGTGGCGAATCCATCCAGATAGTCGAACAACGTATAGTCGCCGGCGTATTCTTTGTTCTCGGTGTCACTGTCTTGAAATTGCGCGCTGCGGAAACAGGCGCGGGCGTTGTCCGGTTCCCCGTCCATCCAATAAAGAATGCCGCGATAGAAATAAGCCATGGACCGTTCGTATGGTTCGCCGCGGAAAGTCTTGCGCGCTTCTTCGGAAAAGTAGCCGCGCGATTTCTTAGCCTCTTTGTCGCCGGCGCTGACCGATCCAATGGTCAGGAACGCGTCGTCGAGCAGCGTTTTCGCTTCGCTGAATTGTCCCCGCCGCAACGCTTCCAACGCAGTCCGGTACTGCCACAAGACTTTGTCCTTGGCCGGGCCTTGCGCGATGGCCGTGTGGCCATCAACGATCGGATCGCCGGTGCGGACCCAGGAGGATTTTTTTGGAGTGGCGCAACCGGCACACGCGAGCAAGGCGGCCGCGACTCCGAGCAGCGAGAGTCTGAAGGACCGTCCGGTTCTGCCCGACCACCCCGGCAGGGCGAGTCCGTTCCGGCGAGCCGCTGGACGTGCTTGGAACACGTCCGACTCGGCTCGCTGGGGACAGGCTCGCCCTACCGGGTTCATGGGAAGTTTTCTTGGCCTCAGGGCCATGCACATGGCCCTTGAACCTAAAACCGGGCGGACCGCAGCCTTTAGGCTGCTTCCGCGCGCTCTCCGCAGTCGAGCGTGGAAGCGGCCTAAAGGCCACGGTCCGGAGGAACGGTTCATGGGAAGGGGAAATGTGGCGTCGATTGGCATCGAACCTTAAGAAGTGAACGTCAAGGTTGGTCCGCAACTCAACTCACGTTCGCCCTCAACGATACGCGGCGTCCTCGAGTCCTTGTTTCTTGATCTCGGCCGAGTCCTCCCAAACGATCTCTGTGGTGCGCACATCAACGAGTTGAAAGGTGTAAAGGATGTAGTCGCTGACCCCCTTGCTGGTGCGCGTGGTCAAACTCCCGAGTTTGCCCGTGAGCAAAAAATCTGCGCCGCTGAATTGAGCCGCCGGTTGGTTGGCGTTGCTGGTCACGGCCCCGGATTCCTTTAAGTCGCGCTCGCGTTCCAGGGCTTGCATGATCCTTTGCGGGCTCCCGTCGGGACTGGCGGCACGGGCCAAGAACCGCACTTTGCCGGTCGCCTTCGCATTGAGTTGGGCTCGGATGCGATCGAGGAAAACGTCACGGTTGATTGGGAACCGAGTGTTGTTTTCGACCGGGAGGAGATAAACCTTGGGCGTAGCCTGGGCTTTCACAATCTGGTCGATGCTCAGAATCTTGCGGGCCATTTGGTCCGTGACCGACACCAAATCTTGCGACTCGACTCCCGTGCCGGCGACAAAACCACGTTCATCGCCCTTCATTTCCGTGACGGGAACGCCGGAAGGATTTTTAACGCCGGTCGAAGCGCAGCCCGGGAGCAGGCTGCAGAGAACCGCGACCGAGCAGATTTGAAGAAAGCCAGGATTTTTCATAGTCAGAGAATTGCAGTGTGGTGGAAGTTCAGCGAGCAGAATCCCCGCCAGGAGATTAGCGTCCGAAGAGCGCGTTCGCGCCGCTCATCGGACTCGGAGTGGCAAAGGAAGGACTGATGAGCGGCACGGGCTGAGAAGCCGGAGCCATCGCAGCCGAAGCAGGGGTCGAGGGAGCAGCCGGACCAGCCGGGATGGGAGCAGGAACGTACGCCGAAGGGGCCACGGCGTAAGCCTCACGCCGGCGCACATTTTGTTCCGCGACCGCGCCCAGAACCACGCCCGCGCCTGCGCCGATGGCAATTCCTTCCGCAGTTTTTCGCCCGTGATTGTGGCCGATAATTCCGCCCGCCAATCCGCCCAGCGCGGCGCCGGTCACAGTGTAATTCGGGCGAACCGCATCATACGGATAAACCGGGGCCGCCACGACCGGAGCCGGCGAATACGCGTAGGCTTCGCGCCGGGAATTCTCTGCCAGAGCGCCGAACAGAAGGCCCGCCCCTGCGCCAATCCCGATTCCTTCGGCCGTTTTCCGGCCGTTGTTATGGCCAATAATGCCGCCAATTACGCCTCCGACTGCCGCGCTTCCCAGGGATTCACGCGAGAACAATTGGGCGTTGGCCGGAAGGATCGCCAGGGAGGCCAGCGCTGCAAAAATCACTTTTTTCATACCTGTTGTTCAGTTGGACGCGTCCACCCAATTTGTATTCAGCACACGGTAGCACGGCCCGCCGAGACGGTAAATCCTGTGATGGCGAATTGTTTCGGATTTCGATATTCGGATTTTGGATTTCAGGCTAAAGATCAGCGCTCACGTGTGTCCGTGAAACGCTATCTGCGCATTTACTCTGCTCTCTGGAAAAACTCCGTGGTGCGAGAGATGTCGTTCAAAGCGAACTTCGTGCTCTGGATCGTCGTCGAACTGCTCTGGTTTTCGCTGCAGCTTTGCTTCATCGCCGTGATCTATCAGCACACGGATCGCATCGGCACGTGGACGAAGTGGCAAGTGGTGATGCTGATGGGCGCGAGCCATTTCATTCAGCAGCTTTTCACGGCGCTTTTTCTCACCAACTGCGTCCAGCTTTCCGATTACATCCGCACGGGCCGGCTGGATTTCCTGCTGCTGCTGCCGATCAACACGCGGTTCCTCATTTCGCTTCGCCACGTGGATCTGGGCGGTTTCGTGAACGCGGCTTCGGCGCTGGCCGTGATGGGTTACGCGGGCTGGCAATTGCAGCTCGCGCCGAGCGCGGCCCAGGTGCTGGGCTTTTTCCTGCTTTGCCTGTGCGGGCTGCTCATCCATTACTCCCTGATGCTGACCCTGGCGTGCGCGAGTTTTTGGACGGTGCGGGCGCAGGGCATGGTCTGGGGCTACTACAATCTGTTCCAGATCGCGCGGCTCCCGGACGCGGCGTTTCAGGGATTCTTCAAAGTCTTCTTCACGTTCGCGCTCCCGATGCTGCTGGTTTCGAACGTGCCGGTGAAACTGCTGGTCGAGCGTCTGGAACAACCTCTGGAGATGGCCCTGCTGCTGGTCATGAGCCTTCTTTGCTTTGCCGCTTCGGAATGCGTGTGGAGGTTCTCCCTGCGGCATTACACCAGCGCCAGTTCGTAGCGGCGAATCTGCTGCCTCTTGTTCGGCGCGCGGCGTTCACCCGACTTTCTCTGCCAGTCGCCGGTAGGGCGGTGCTGCCGCGCCGCAGTATCGACAGAAGACGGCTGCGCGGCAACGCAGCCCTACCAGGTTTATGAGGAGGGGGCCGAAGACTCAATCACGCGCCGCCAGCGTTCGGGAACCCCTTCCCAGGCCAAGGTGTAGGTGCGCTCCAGGGGCGCATTGATGTAATGCTCCGGCGCGAGGAACAACGGCATCTCGGGCAGTTGCGCGCCGACACCGATCGGCTCGACATAAGCGGTGACAAATCCAGGCGCGCGCACCTCGTAGGCGGCCAGGGTCAGCGGCCGATCGGCTCGCGCACAATAGTCGCTCCCGCCAACCAACGGCCAGAGCGCGCCGTGAATGCCTGAAGCATCGAACGGCCCGGGCGGCCACAGGTCGAGAATGAGCAAGTGATACCCTTGCTGCAACGCGGCGGCGGCTTTCTCGATGAACGCGACGAACATCGGCTTGCTCTCTTTGTTGCCCGGCGAAACGATTTCAATCAGCGCAACAATGCCGTCGCCGCTCGCGTGGCGGATCGTGATTCTTCGCCGGAGCCGCGCCAGAGGGATGGCTTCGGTGGTCGTCGCCGTCACACTGACGCGCGGCGGCGCTTTGGTTGCCGTCAGCACGGCGGCGCCGGCGCAGCCGCGGAATTCATCCCGGAGGACGTCCGGCTGGAAAGCGCTCCCGGTCTGCTGGAGAGTGAGGACATCGGGCACGATTTCGCCGGCGACTTGTTCGGCGAGCGCGTAATAGCCCTGCGGCAGGAGCCCGCCATTCAACGTGCGTTGGATTTCGGCAATCCAAGCCACGTGGAAGGCGTGAAACGTTCCCGCCGTGACGCGTTTCCAGTCATGCACAGGCATGGCGTAACCTAACCGTCTGAACCTGCTCCGCGCAACCTTGGTGTTCGGCCTCTAACAAGCATGGCCCTGCGGCCCTGCCAAAAGCGATTTCGGAAGTTGCCAGTACCTTCCGATCCGGTTTGAATGGCCGACAAATGAGTGATCTCACGCGGATGCTCAATTCCGCCGCTACTGGCCAAGGGGAACGCGCCGATCAACTTTTGCCGCTCGTTTACTCGGAACTGCGTCGCCTGGCCAAACACCGGATGGCCTACGAACGTCCTGGCCACACCTTGCAAGCGACTGCCCTCGTTCACGAGGCCTGGCTCTGCCAACGAATCAAGGAGAACCTTTAATCCATTCTCGATTCTCTCGACTCTGGACCTTGACAGGGTAGCCCCTGCTGGTTACCGCAACCGAGCGATTCAGACAGGCTCTTAGCCGCAATAGAGCGCATAGATCGCAAAGGTTTCTGGTCGGCAAAAATCCTTTGTCCCTTTCTCCCCAGGTTTTTCGCACTTACACCTGAAAGGCGATTCGACAGCCTGGCGGCGGATTCGTCGTTAACGTTTAACCCAAAAGACCAACGATCCGTTTATGCAAACAGAACCTCATTCAAACACAATCCCGGTCCGACTTTCGGCCTCTCGGGTTTCTATTCTTGCGGCTGGCGTGCTAATGGCCTTGAGCTGGAACACTGAAGCCGCCGCCGGAGGAGGCAGCGGCAAAACCCAACCGATCGCGGTCCAGTTCTGGCTCGATTATCTGCATCCGATAGACGGTCGCTCGAATCTGCTGCTGGACGATAGCGCCGACGAGACAAGCTATCCAACGCTGCCCGCCACCGAAGCTTACATAGACGGCATCAATTACGTGACCGCGAAAGTCGGCCGGGACCAGAACATCAACTTCAACTTGGGCGGTGGCTCGCTCAAGAAACCAGCCGTGCGGCATTGCTACTTGGGTGGCGCTGCTTTCGACATGAACGGGGCTCTCAAAGTCCAGCCTGTCCCACCCGGATGGGAGCCCGTAGCGCCTTATACTTACAATCCGGGCCTGCGGCCAACGCTCACGAGCACGATGCTCCCCAAAACTATGGGGGCGATGTACGGCTTTAACTTCGACGACACACCGCAAGGCGTCATACGCCATGTGGACGCGTTCCTCAATTTCCAGGATCAAGCGGGCCGAGCGTGGAGAATCGAACTCGGCCGGCACCCGTTGTACTATAACAACGATCCCACCAAGCCGTATTGGTACGCGCCGCAGGGCAGTTGCGTATCCGTCGAACGACTGGCGGCCAACGGCAGAAAATCCCGGTGGCGCTTTTGGACCGAACCAATCACCGATGAGCAAGTCGGGATGGTTGATCAGCACATCGGTTATCTCTACACGTATCCGGAGAATCCGACCGATCCCCTGATTCTCGTGGGCCTCGTCGATCTGCCGTTCAGCGGCACGATTGAATCGCTCAGCGACGAGCCGACGCCGGCGAACAGCACAGGATATGATCCCGGAGATGGCACGTTGGAATGCACCACCTTGCCCTCGCGTTAACGGCATCCGACTCAGCGACACCGCCTCTCCAGGCAGGAGAGGCGGTGCTTTGATGTTCGGCTTTCGTAAGAAAACATGATACTGCTCTCGACACGAATCCGAACCGAGACGTGCAAATCGTCATTGTTCAGGTCAACCGCGAATGAACGCCAATCCACGCAAATGGAACGCTTCGAACTTTGTTCCAACCGGAGATTATGCCCCCAATTCGCGTTGATTCGCGTCCATTAGCGGTTAAACACCAGAGTATTTACCGGAAACCTCTCCTGGCCCAATCCCCAATCCACCACGTGTCATGAATCCTGATCGCAAAATCGAAATCGAAATTTTCAACGCCGCTTTGGCCATCGACTCCGAACCGGACCGCCAACGATATCTGGATGAAGCTTGCCCCGGTGATGCACAGCGCCGCCAGCGGATCGAAGCGCTCCTGCAGGCGTATGCCAATTCCGACTCTTTGTTTGGCTCGGAGACGCAGACGACCGACGGCACACGCGCAGAATTGAAACCCTTGGTGACGCTGCATCACGGCGAACCGCTGGCGAAGGTGATCGATTTCGGCGTGGCCAAAGCCACGAATCAAAAGCTGACAGAGAAAACGCTATTCACGAATTTCGGGACGATGATCGGCACACCGGCTTACATGAGTCCGGAGCAGGCCGAGATGAGCAGCACGGACGTGGACGCGCGCACGGATGTGTATTCGTTGGGCGTTCTGCTTTACGAGTTGCTGACGGGAACGACTCCCTTCGACCAAAAGGAACTCTTGAGCCAGGGCTATGGGGAAATGCAGCGCATCATCGCCGAACAGGAACCCCAAAGACCGTCGTTGCGCATGAGCACGTTGGCGGCGGAAAAGAGGACCGCTGTCGCCAAAAGCCGAGGCCTCGAAGCGCCGGCCCTGCTTCAATTGCTCAAAGGGGATCTCGATTGCATCGCGATGAAGTGCCTTGAGAAAGACCGCCGGCGGCGCTACGACACCCCCAACGAACTGGTGGCCGATCTCAAACGGCACTTGAATCACGAACCGGTTTCGGCGGCACCACCCACACTCCGCTACCAATTCCAAAAATTCTACGGACGAAAGCGCGCCCTGGTCCACGCGGTCGCGGCGGTTGGCCTGACGCTGATGTTGGCGACGGTGGTCAGTCTCTGGATGGCCCTCCGCATGAGCGCGCTTCGCCAAGGAGCGGTTCAAGCCGAGAAGAAAGCTCTGACGCAAGCTGCCATTGCCGAAGCGGTCAACAAGTTCCTCAACGATGATTTGCTCAAGCAGGCGGAGGCTTGGAGTGGAGCGGCTCCGGACATCAAACTGCGGACGGTGGTCGAGCGGGCGGACAAGGCGATCGAAGGCAAGTTCAAAGACCAGCCTTTGGTCGAAGCTTCCCTCCGGCGCACGTTGAGTGGAATTTATCGGAGCCTGGATGATTTGCCGGCGGCCAAACGTCACCTTGACCGGGCACGTCAAATTCTCGAGCGCGAGTTGGGCAAAGAGCATCCGGAGACATTGAGAACGCTGGTTAATGTGGCGAGCCAGTTGAGGTTCGAGTTCCAGATCGCCGAAGCATGTAAGCTCGGGTCCGAAGCACTGGAAATCGCGCGGCGGGTTCTTGGGGAGGAACACGAAATTACCCTCAATGCCATGCGGGAGCTCGAGCAAGCCTTGGCCGCCGCGAATCGTTACAAGGAGCAGAAGTCGCTTCTCGAACGAGCTCTTCTACTCAGCGAAAAAGTTTCGGGGAAAAATCATCCCCGAACGATCGATTTGCTCTGTGATTTGTCGGGGAATTATATCTCGTTGTCGGCCCAGTTCGACAAAGCGGTGGAGCTGGCGAAAGAGGCCGTACGACGAAGCGAAACCCTGGATCAGGATCGTTCTCTTCGTTATGCGGTCAAGCGGCAACTGGCCGTGGCCCACAGCTATTCCGGAGGACACCAGGCGGAACAACGTCGTTTGGCGCAGGAGAATCTCGAATTCGCACGGCGCGTCTTTGGACCAGACCATTGGAAAACCATTCAGGCGCTCATGGAACGTCTGGGAATCCGACATGGGAGCACGACTTGGCAAATGTGGTTGCTGGCCGAAAACCTGATTCCGGAAGGGAAGGCGAACGAAGCGGACGAATGGATTGGGCAAGCCACCGCCGAGTTCGCCAAAGCGCCGCCGAAAACAGATGAGGACTGGAGTTCGCTCAGGAACGTGATCAAGGCCATTCGCTTGTCTCCAAATAAGGAAAAGCATTTGGACCTGTTTGGCGCGATCTGTCGGACTGTTCCAAACAAGGCTGACGCTCTCAGGGCGCAGGCGGAATACTACCGCGCGGCCCATGACTGGCCAGCGTGCCAGAAAGCCTACCAGGCGCTCGTGACAGCTTTCCCCGAAAGGTTAGGCGATTGGTACGACCGAGCAACCACAGCCCTCGAGATCGGCGAGGTAGAAGACTCGCGCGCGTGCCGCAACGAAGTCTTGAAACGCTTCGGCAGTGAAGAGAAAAATATGGAAACTCTCGAACGTGTCTTGAGTGTTTTTTTTCTGGCGCCTGATCGGTGGTCTCCTGACGAACTCGCAAGCATTGAGCGCGTTTACGCTCGCCTCAATTCGATGGCAGACGGTGGACTTAAAGGTCTCCGGGCTTTGAGCCGCGCCGCGCTTGCCCTTGCGGATTACCGAATGGGGAAGGTCCAGAGCGCGTTGGAACAGTTGAAGAGAGAGCCGATCTCAGAACCCGGTTGGGGCATTGATTGTGCACAGGTGCTGGCGGTGAGCGCCTTGTGCCATGCCGCGTCGGGGAATTATGAGAAAGCAATCGAAGCAGTGGCAGCCTCGGATAAGGCGTTGAAGGCTCAGGGTCCCAGGGTGGATTTGGGGGACGTTTTGAGACGAAATTATCTGGCCAAAGAGGCCGCGAAGCTCATCGAAAGCAAAACCCAAGAGCAGCTTCCACCCTGACCGTCAGCGAGTTCCAGACTTCAATCAGGTGTTCGCTGATCTGTTGACTAGGTCAATCAAGTGTCCGCGCACGGAAGAACCGGTGCGGCGTCTGAAACAGGTTCGGCGCGTTGACCTGCAGAATGCCGCCCGCGGGAATGACTGTCGCAGGCTCCGAGGTCCACTGTTTAAGGTCCCGCGAGGATTCTACAATCACCTTCCTGTTCGGTGTGTAACTGATTTCCAAGACTCGAGTGCGATCGCTGTTCAGTCGCAGAGCTAACTTGGGCGCGACTGGCGAGACAATTGCCTCCGATTGGATAATTGATCGGTCCGAGCCAACCACTAAAAATCGTGTTCCGTCCCAGACCGCGCCGTGGAAGACTCGCCCCGCACCGTCAATGTACCATTGACGGGGCGCCCAATCCGTTCCATCGCTACTCGTCCAAACTCCGCCGTTCTGGCCGCAAGCAAGAAAGAAATCCCCGTTCCAAACAATATCGAATACTTCCAATCCGTTTGGGGTTGTGGGGGTCCACTGAATTCCGTCGGGACTTTTTACAACGATCGGACCGGCCGCTACGAATTGGGTTCCGTTAGAAATAACGACATCCAATCTAGTGGTGACGGAGGAATCGCGCTCCGTCCAATCACTGGCGTTCGGACTGGCGAGGATTGTGCCTCCATCCCCAACAGCGAAGAATTGGCTGCCCGTCCAGGTGACGCCATTCAAGGAAACAGAAACACCCGAGGTATGCGCCGTCCATCTCGACGCATCGGGACTGGTCAGCACCACACCACGGGTTCCGACGGCGATGAGTTGGTCGCCGGTCCACGTAACCCAGTTGAGTCGGTCAGTGATGCCCGAACTCTGCGGCGTCCAATTCACCCCATCAGGGCTCGTCACAACGACGCCTTTGTCTCCGACGGCCACGAAAAGTTTGCCGGTCCACGTTAAACCTCTCAGGTCCTCGGAAATTCCGACAGACCGCTCAGTCCATTTAACTCCATCCGAACTGGTGAAAGCCGTCCCTTGGCTGGCGGCGATGACAAATAGATTGTCATTTCGAGTTACATGCCAAAGCGTCTTCCTGGTTCCCGTGGTATGATCCGTCCATTTCGTTCCGTCTGGGCTGGTGAAAATCCCGCCCGCCCGGCCCACCGCGACATACTGTTTTCCATCCCAGAGAAGGCCTTGAGTGCTCCCGTGCGTCGGGATGGCACCCGCTTTCCAAGTGATTCCATCGTTGCTGGTGAAGAGGAGATTCCCGCTGCCGGCTGCGAGGTAACGACCTCCTTCGTGGATAAGGGCAAAGAACCATTCTGTCGTGTTAACCTTGTGAGAGGTCCATTTGACCCCATCGGGACTTGTCATGATCACGCCGTTCCATCCGACGGCGATAAGTTTGGTTCCGTCCCACAGAAGATCCTCGAAGTACAAATAAGAACCTAAATCGTGTTGCGTCCAGGTGATGGCGTCCGGACTTGTCAGCACGACACCTTCCCAGCCCACGGCGACGAATTGGCTGCCGGTCCAGGCGATACCGGTCAAATCTGCAATCCCGCCTGAATCACGCGCTGTCCAGGTAATTCCATCCGGGCTGGTGAGAATCGTGCCAGTGGAGCCAACCACCACGTACTGCTTCCCGGTCCAGATAATCGCGTCGAGCCATTCTTCGCCACTGTTCCGCTGCGTCCATGTGATCCCGTCCGGACTGGTGGATATCGTGCTGTCCACTCCGATTGCAACATATTGGCCGCCGGCCCAAATGAGATCAGTCAGCCAAACGGAAGCTGGCGACGGAACCGAGGTCCAATTGATCGCGTCAGGACTCGTGAGCATCAATTGATTAAACCCGACGGCGATGTATCGTCCGTTCGCCCATGTTACTGAACTCAAATTAAATCCGCCCGGCGATGGGTTCCGCCAGTACCACGTGTTTAAAGGTTCCGGTGGCGGCCAATTCGCGGCCAGCAAACGCGGCCCGGGGCCGAAGACGATCGAACAACTCCAGATGAGCGCAAGGACAAGGTGACTTGGGTTTTGCATATTGGATTCCATTTGAATTAGTGCTTTCAAATGAAAGTGCGAAAAATCGGAGGCAAAAGGGACACGGGACAAATTTTAGATGGGTGACTTCCGTGTTGCTGGCTCCTTGGAACACTTGAACAAGGCGCCGATCTCAGAATCAGATCGGGGTATTGATTGTGCACAGGTGCTGGTGGTGAGGGCCTTGTGCCACGCCGCGTCCGGCAATCATGAGAAAGCAATCGAAGCAGTCGCAGCCTCGGATAAGGCATTGAAGGCTCAAGGTCCGTGGGTGGATGCGGGGGATGTTTTGAGACGAAATTACCTGGCCGGAGAGGTCACGAAGCTGATCGAAAGCAAAAGCCAAGAGAAGCTCCCGACACGCACGTCAACCAACTAATTGAAGCCGCATTCGCAATGCTTCGACGGGCCAAGGTGCGGGGACGAGCGGAGCCAGTCACTGCTTTGGACTGCGGTAACGAAGTCTGCGGAGTTACCGCTTTGGCTTCGGGAATTCGAAGGTCCAAACTTGGCGGGCGGGTGCAGTCATTCCACAGCGGCGACTGCGCTTGGCTGCGTCGCCGCAGTCCAAAACGCTCAACCATCAACCGGCAGCGGAAAATGACAGCGATGCGCTCGAATGACTTGCCTTGCCCGAGCAACGGTCGTCATCCACAGCACGACACGGCGCTGCCGGTTGCCGAGAGGGGCCACGGCGGCATCGAAGTGGAATCTTTCGCCGGGTTCACTTTGATCGAACTGTTGGTGGTGATCGCCGTCATCGCGATCCTGACGGGCTTACTTTTGCCGGCGATGTCACAAGCCAAGAGCAGGGCGCACTCGATTGCCTGCGCGAACAACCTGCGCCAACTTCAGCTCGCCTTCCAACTCTACACAGACGACAACGGCGATCGAATGCCACTGAATAAGGATGGAATGCCGTCCGGATACTGGCAAAGCGTCCATGGCGCATGGGTGGTCGGGAATGCGAAGCGGGATCTGACCGACGAGAATCTCCGGCGGGGAACGCTCTGGCCCTACGTCGGCGCGGCCCGGGTCTATCAATGCCCGGTGGATCGTTCCACGGTGACTGGCCAACCCGCCTTGCGGCGTTTCCGAAGCTATGGATTGAACTTCAACTTGAATGGCGAAGTCGTCCCAGGTTCGGCCATCGGAGTCGCGTGGTGGTTCGACTTGCAAGGGCAGGAGACGCGGGTCGCGGCGGATTCCTCGCGGCTGTTTGGCTTCATCGACGTGTCCGAAGATTCGATCGACTCGGGGTCATTCTTTTTTCTGTTCCTTGGCGGTCCCTCGTCCTCTACCTGGGGGTGGTACCATTTGCCAGGCCAGCGGCATGCCAGGGGGGCGAACCTGAGTTACCTCGATGGTCGAGTCGAGTACCATCGGTGGCGTTTTGTGCCGAAGATTAAGAAAGTTTCCGGCCCTGAACCCCAGCCAATGCCGACGACCGACGGGATGCGATCTGGCTGCTGAAACGGTGGCCGTACTGGCAATGGCTGGAGGCAAACCCGTCGATCAACCCGGCGCTGTTGGCCGAAGGCGGGAGTGAACCTTGAAAGGGCGGGTAACCACTAATCGACATTGATCAACACTCATTCCACCAGAGTGACTGCCAAGCCCATACCCTCGACTTGACAGACCGAATCCGGAGCAGCCACGAGAGAACGCAAAGAACTCAAGGAAATCAGCCATTGCTTTGCGCTCTTTGGGTTCTTTTGCGGCTAAATTTGTCGTCCATCCATTTCCGCTGTAGAAATCCAAAGCAGCTCAGCCTTTGGCCGAGCTGCGGAATCGTCCGGCCATATCAGTGCGGATGAGTGTCGAGTTCCAAACTTGGGCGGGTGCGTGCTGACAATCCAAAGGGCGACTGCGTTGCGCTGCGGCGCCGCAGTCCAAAACGGATGTCCCTTTTGCTGCGCGTTTTTCGCATGAATGGACAGAACGTTGCTCCGAGCCCTCATCACCTCAGAAAAGACAACCATTATGAAAGCGAACTTCATCCCGAGACCAAAGCGCCCACTTACATCGCCCGATGGGATGGGAACTCGTGGTCCTCGCTCGGCGCCGGAATGAGCGGCGCTGTCAACGCCTTTGCGTCTCAAGGCAACAATCTCTATGTGGGAGGGGAATTCACCGCTACCGGAGGACAGCCGGCCACTTACATCGCCCGATGGAATGGCAACTCCTGGTCGCCTCTCGGCTCAGGCTTGGATCACTGGGTCATTGCACTGGCCCTGTCTGGGACCGAACTCTACGCGGGTGGGATTTTCAAACATGCGGGTGGCGCAACGGTGAATCGCATTGCGAAATGGGACGGTACAGCCTGGTCGGCGCTGGGATCCGGAATCACCGGCACCGAGGAGATTTCCCCGAATCCTCTCGCGGTTTCGGTATTCGCTCTCGCGATTTCAGGCACGAATCTCTACGTGGGCGGCAAATTTACGACTGCCGGAGGAAAACCGTCCCCGAACATTGCGCGCGTCACGATTCGGCCCGGCGCGCCGTTCATGAACATCGTTCATAACCGCAACCGCCCCGGTCAGCCTTTGACCCTCTCTTGGAACGCCGTGCCTGGCTGGAAATATCAAATCGAGACCGCCTCCGATCTCGGTCAGTCCTGGACGCCGTTGTTGCCCACGCCGCGGACGGCGACGTTGAGAATCGAATCCTACGAGATTCCGGGCCCCTTGCAGGCGCGCGGATTTTTCCGCGTGGTGCAACCCGAAGCCACATCAGCGGCGCCTCGTGGGATGTCGCTCATTCCCGCCGGACCTTTCCAGATGGGCAATGCCTTTGACGACGACAATTGGAATCTGAACGGCGAAATACCCGTGCATCCGGTGAACGTGAGCGCGTTCTTCATGGACCAGTTTGCCGTCACGAGGGATGCTTGGAGAACGGTTCATCAATGGGCCCTCAACCACGGCTACAGTTTCGAGAACGCTGGAATGGGCAAGGCGGCGAATCACCCGGTCTATGCCATCAACTGGTTCGACGCGGTCAAGTGGTGTAACGCGCGTTCAGAGATGGAGGGCCGTGTTCCTGCTTATTATACGAGTGCGGCGCAGACAGAAGTTTATCGCAGTGGCCGCATCGATCTCGAAGAAGAGATGGTCAAATGGAATGCCGGATACCGTTTGCCGACCGAGGCGGAGTGGGAAAAGGCGGCGCGCGGAGGCTTGGAAGGCCAGCGATTTCCCTGGGGAGACACGATCACGCACGATCAAGCCAATTACCGGAGCAGCCCGTCGGACGACCGGAACGGGGGCTATTGGGACATCAGCAAGACTCGCGGATTTCATCCGAAGTATGCCACCGGCGCGCAGCCTTATACCAGCCCCGTGGATGCGTTTCCTCCCAATGGGTATGGCTTGCACGATATGTCAGGCAATATGAACAACTGGGTTTGGGACCGCTTCGGCCGGTTCTATTACGATTCATCTCCCCCGGCGGACCCACGCGGTCCTGTTGAAGGCTCGTATAAGGATTTTCGTGTTCCACTTTTTTACGATCGCACGATTCGCGGCGGCGATTGGTATTTTCCCAGCGGCGTGGCGCGGGTCGCTCGGCGTATAAACTGGTCCCCGACTTCTGGTTTCGCGAATCTTGCTAACATCGTTAGTTTTCGGTGTGTTCTGCCCGCAAGTCTGCCGTGAGTCCGCGCGCGGCCAGGAAATCTCCACAGCCTTCGAGTCTGGAGTTTGGACATTTTCAGCCACCTCGCGAACCCCCCTTTGTCTCAAACTTTGTCTTAACCCGGATGTTCAACCGCGCACCAACGCACCACGGATGATTCAAGAATCGAGTCAAAGGAGCGCGGGCAGATTGCCCGCGAGTTTTTCAAAAATCTTGCCGTACCACCGCGCGGGCAAGGCAAATTCTCCTCCCTTTCCCGTGCGGAGCTTGGTTGAATTGCGGCATGAAAACTCCGCTGCCCTCTGCGCAATCATTCCGGAAATCGCAATCCGAGAACTCCATCCGCGATCCGGGCCGCCGGGATTTTGTTCGCTGGCTGGCCGCCGGTTTGTGTCTGCCCTTTGCGTCCACAAAAAACGCATCGTCTGAAGTCGGTCCGGAATCTCCAGTCCTTTTCGCTCAAGCGGGGACGGCTGGCGAGTCGCCGGCCCTGGCGCGCACGCAGTCTGACCTGGGTTCGCTTTGGCCGTTCATTCAAGCCCAGGCTGTGCGGGGCGAGTTTCCGCTTTCGTGGCTGCAGCCCGAATTCAAGAGCCTGCCGAGGTGGAAAAGGAAAACGCGCGGGAAGTTGCTGGAACTGCTCCACTACTCGGCGGGTTTCACCTGGCCGGGCGTGATGTTTTGGGACGACGTGCGCACGGTGGATTACTTGCTGACGCGGCCCGAGGTGGACAAGAAACGCATCGGCTGCGTCGGCCTGTCCGTGGGTGGATTGTGGTCGTGTCACCTGGCCGCTTTGGACGAACGCATCAAAGCGGCGGTTGTGGTCGGCTGGATGGCGTCATTCCCGCGCCAGTTGCGCCGCCACATCCGGAACACCATTGGCCACACCAAGGTGGTTCCCGGGCTCTATCGCCATCTCGATTATCCCGACGTCGCTTCGCTCGCGATGCCGCGGGCGCTGCTGGTGATCAACGGAAGCAAGGACGGGCTGTTCGATCTGGATGGGGTCCGGGCTTGCTTCGACAAACTCAACGCTTGTTACAAGAAAGCCGGCGCGCCAGAGAAATGCCGCACCCGCCTTTACGACACGCCTCATGAATTCAACACGGAAATGCAGGCGGAAGCGTGGGAATGGCTGCGGCGTTGGGTGTAGGAATGAGAAACCTTCCGCTCCGTTGCCTCTGTTTGAAGTCGGCAGTCAGGGTTTGGGCGATTTGCGCGACTTGAGGAAGAGCTTCAGCGTCTCGGGATTCTTCTCGAAGAACTCCGCCAGATCGGCCAGCACCTCGACGGTCGCCGGGCTGAGGTGATGTTCGATCCCTTCGATGTCGCGCTTTTGCGTGTCCGAGTCCAAATCCAGCAGCGAGAAGAACCGGGAGAGCGTTTCGTGGCGTTTCTGGATGTTGCAGGCGACGGTTCGCCCCTTCTCCGTGAGAATCAAGCCGCGGTATTTCTCGTAATTCAGGTAGCCCAGTTCACCCAGCTTCTGGACCATACTGGTCACGGAGGCTTGCTTGACGCGCAGCGAGGAGGCGATATCGACCACACGGGCATAGCCCTTTTCCTCGATCAGCTCGTGAATCCGTTCGAGGTAATCTTCTGCGCTTTGACTGGGAGCCGAGGCCATAGAATTGACTCGGAGAGTTAAGCACAGGTTTCTCGGTGAAGGCAAGTTCCTCGCCAGCCATTCCAGCCATTCCAGCCATTCGGTCAAATTGTCTTCCCCAGCGCAACGGAGGGTGGGCTTTTGCCAGGAGAGGGAAAGCCAAAAGAAAAAGACTTGTGGAAAATTTCAGGATCAGGCAATTTGACGTCTGCATTTCGACGAAACGGTTTGGAAGTTCTCCTGGGGCGCCGTCCCCGAGACGCAGCCTTTGCATCGTGATATGGCTTTGATGAAAACACTCCTGGCCGGGTGGCTGTGGCTGCTCGCGGCCGGTGCTGCGCTGGGCGCAGACACCGGGCACGCCGCGGGAGCAAATGCCGCTGGCGATCACGGCGAACACCATGGGCTGCCAGCCGGCGCTGTGGAGGTGGGAAATCTCCTGGGCTTGAAGGTCACCAATTCCATGGTGGTCACATGGTGCGTGGCGGTGGCAGTGATCGTTTTCGCTCAGTTCGCCACCCGAAAGATGCGCGAGGTGCCGGAAGGCCCGCAGAATTTTTGGGAGTGGCTGGTTGAAAGCCTTCACGAATTCCTCGAAGGCATTATCGGCTCGGATTTGGTGAAGCGAACATTCTGGTTTTTCGCCAGCATCTTCATTTTCATCCTTTTCTGTAATTGGCTCAGTCTGATTCCTGGTGTCGGCACGATTGGTTGGGGAACGCCGAAGGAAGGCGGGTTTCGCGTGCAAGAGCCGCTTTTGCGGGGCGCCAATGCGGATTTGAACATGACCCTGGCCATGGCGATGGTGTTCTTCGTGTGCTGGACGATCTGGGCGCTCCAGGTGAATGGGCCGGGCGGGTTCATCCTCCACCTGTTCGGGCCGAAAGGCGACACGACCGGTGCCTTGAAAGTGCTCATGATCCTGGTGTTCATCGCGGTCGGTGTGCTGGAGGTCGTCTCCATCTTGTTTCGGCCGGTGTCGCTCAGCTTTCGTCTCTACGGAAACATCTTCGCGGGGGAGAATATGCTGGAGGCCATGGCGGCGCTGATTCAGGAACCGGCCTGGCTCAAGCATCTGGCGAGCGTGGTGATCCCGATTCCTTTTTACTTTTTGGAAGTTCTCGTGGGCCTCGTGCAGGCGCTGGTGTTCATGCTGCTGACGTCCGTGTTCACGCTTTTGATTTGCACACACGAGGAAGGCCACGAAGAGGGCCATCACTAGGTTGAGGCAGGACAGAATCGATTGCGGGCAAAGCGTTGCACAAGAAACCAAACAATTTCGGCGGCCGGACCGTGACCAATCGCGGAGGCCGCTGAGCAAAGGAAAGGACAAGTATGTTAGTGCCCCTGTTGGCGCAAGTAACCGGCAACATCCACGTTGGGTTGGCGGCTCTCGGAGCCGCGATCGGCGTGGGCTTCATTGGTGCCAAGGCTTCGGAAGCGGTCGGGCGCAATCCCGGCGCCGCCACGAAGATCCTCGTGCAATCCATCCTCGCGATCGCGTTCGCGGAAGGCATCGTGTTCTTCGCGATCTTCCTGGCGACCGCCAAGTGGCCTGCCGGCCAGTAACCACTGGATCAACAGTGCGGGCGCGGAACTTCCCGTTTCGCGCCCGCCTTTGAAAATCGTTTTATGGATCCTTACTTTTTCGCGGCGGGCATCATCGCTGACACGGCCAAGCAATTCGGCGTGGATTGGCCGCACTTCATTTCCCAGGTGATCAGTTTTGGGATTGTCGCGTTTCTGCTGCACCGATTCGCGTACAAACCCATTCTGCAAGTGCTCGAAGAACGCCGGCAACGCATCGCGGAAGGATTGGCCAATGCGGAGAAAATCAGAGCCGAACTGGCCAAGACCGAGGCCGCGCGCCAGGAGGTCTTGAACCAGGCCAACCTTCAGGCCAATCGCCTGATTGAAGAGGCGCGCGCCGCCGCCGAACGGCTCCGCGAGCAAAAGAATCAGGAAACCATCGCCCAGGTGAATCAGATCCTGGCCAAGGCCAAAGAATCGAGCGAAGCGGAACTGGCTCGCATGAAAGCGGAGCTTCGCCGCGAGATGATCCGTCTGGTCGCGGAAACGACAGCCAAGGTCACCGGCAAGATTCTGACCGTGGACGATCAACGGCGCCTGGCGGAGGAAACGAACCGACAATTGGCGGCGTGAAGATTTGATATTTCAAAGTAAATCGTGAGAATGCACTCAGAATCGGGGAACACACGCGCCCGCGCGTGTATCGACCGGCGCCTCGCCGGCCGAAATGGCCGCGTCGGGAGTTCAGCAATGACGAGCTTCTCTATCGTAGAGGTGTGGACGGCGAGGGCGCCGGCCACTGCACGCGAGGCGCGTGCGCTCCCCTTCTCGAAACCAGCAGCGTTTGAGCGAAGCGAGGCATGAAGATTTCAAAACAAGCGCGCCGCGATGCCAAAGAGCTGTTCCGAAGCTGCCTGACGAACGGGTTGCTCGACGAGACCAAGGTGCAGCAGGCCGTGCAGCAAGTGATCCAGCGCAAGCCCCGCGGCTACTTCAACATCCTCTCGCACTTCCAGCGGTTGGTGAAGCTCGACGTGGCGCGGCGCACGGCTCGAGTGGAAAGCGCAGTCGCTTTGCCGGAATCCTTGCAGGCAAGCGTTCGGGCGAATCTGAATCGGATTTACGGCGCCGGGCTGAGCATCAGTTTTTCGGAACGTCCGGCGCTGATCGGCGGCATGCGCGTTCAGGTTGGGAGCGACGTGTATGACGGAAGTGTTCAGGCGCGGTTGGCGGGGTTGACCGAAGGGCTTTGAGCCAATGCTGAGTGGGTTAAATGAGTTAAAAGGTTAAATCGTTAAAATGTTGCAACATGGCATCGTAACTCCGACACTCCGACACCCCGTTACACCGGCACAGCAAACCATTGATCAATTCGAGCGGAATTTAAGCGTTTATGAGCACGTTACTGCAGGAAATTGAGAGTCAGATCTCCGGAATCAAAACGGCCGTGGGCAAACAAAACGTCGGCGTCGTCCGCGAAATCGGCGACGGCGTCGCCAAAATCGAAGGGCTGACCGGCGCGATGCTGAACGAGATGCTCGACTTCGGGCACGGCGTGACCGGCATCGCGCTGAACCTCGAAGAGACGGAAGTCGGCGCGATCATTCTCGGCGAATACACCGAGGTCAAGGAAGGCCAGGAAGTGCGGACTACCGGAAAGCTGCTGCAAGTGCCCGTGGGCAAAGGGCTGCTCGGCCGCGTCGTCAATTCGCTGGGCCAGCCGGTCGATGGCAAAGGGCCGGTCAAGAACGAGACGTCTTACCCGGTCGAAAAAATTGCCCCCGGCATCATCCGGCGGCGTTCCGTGAGCCAGCCGGTGCAGACAGGCATCATGCCGATCGACGCCATGATTCCCGTGGGCCGCGGGCAGCGCGAACTTATCATCGGCGACCGTTCGACGGGCAAAACCACCATCTGCGTGGATACGATGATCAACAACGCCCGGCTGAACAAAGCGGCCCAGGAAAAGGGCGACAAGGATTATCGCCCGCTCTACTCGATTTACGTCGCGGTGGGACAGAAGCAGTCGAATATTGCTCGCGTCATCAGCGTGCTCGAACAGGAAGGCGCGATGGATTATGCCATCGTCGTCGTGGCTTCCGCTTCGGATTCCGCGACCAACCAGTACCTCGCGCCCTTCGCCGGCGCGGCCATGGGCGAATGGTTCATGGACAACGGCATGGACGCGCTGATCATCTATGACGATCTGTCCAAGCACGCGACCGCGTATCGCCAGGTGTCGCTGGTGCTGAAGCGTCCTTCCGGACGCGAGGCGTATCCCGGCGACGTCTTCTACTTGCACAGCCGGTTGCTCGAACGCGCGGCCCGGTTGAGCGAAAAGTACGGCAACGGTTCGCTCACCGCTCTGCCGATCATTGAGACGCAACTGGGCGACGTTTCCGCTTACATCCCCACAAACGTGATTTCCATCACGGACGGCCAGATCTACCTGGAAACGGACTTGTTCTATCAGGGCATTCGGCCTGCGATTTCCGTCGGTTTGTCAGTTTCGCGCGTCGGCTCGGCCGCTCAGGTCAAAGCCATGAAACAAGTGGCGGGCCGCGTGAAGCTGGAGCTGGCTCAATTCCGCGAACTGGCGGCCTTCGCCCAGTTCGGTTCCGATCTGGACGCCCAGACCCAGGCGAAACTTGAGCGCGGCAAACGGATCGTCGAAATCTTCAAGCAGCCCCAGTACAAGCCCGTGCCGGTCGAGATCCAAGTGGTGATTCTCTGGGCCGCGCAAAATGGCCACATCGATAATGTGCCGGTCGAGAAGGTGAAAGATTGCCAGACGAAACTGACGGACTACCTGGTGAACCGCAAACCCGACTTGCTGGCGAAGATTCTCAAGGAAAAGGCGCTGAACGATGCCTTAACTGCGGAAGTGAAAGCCGCGGTGACTGAATTCAAGTCCACTTACAAATAGCTCATGGCCAGCACCCGCGATTTACGCCGCCGCATCAAGTCGATCAAGAACACGGCGCAGATCACCAAAGCCATGCAAATGGTGGCGGCGTCGAAGATGCGCAAGGCGCAGCAGGCTGCCCTGGCCGGCCGGCCCTATGCCGCGCTCATGAACAGCATGCTCTCCGAAGTGACCTTTCACGCGGGCGACTTCACGCATCCGCTGCTGGAGAGCCGCGAAATCAAGAAACGGGGCTTGCTCCTCATCAGCACCGACCGCGGCTTGTGCGGCGCGCTGAACAGCAACTTGCTGCGGGAAGCATTGAAGTTCGACAAGGACACGACCCTCTTTGTCGCCGCCGGGCGCAAGGCGGCGCAGTTCGTCGCTCGCACCAAACGGCAACTCGCGGCGGAGTTCAGCTACAAGGATACTCCGCTCTTCAGCGAAGCGCGGGCCATTTCAAAGTTTGTTCAGGAGTTATTCCTGACCGGGCAAGTGGATCACGTCGATGTGCTCTTCACGAATTTCATTTCGATCCTGTCGCAGAAGCCCGAAACGCGCTCGCTGCTGCCCGTCGCCGAGATCAAGGGCATCGTCGCCGGTGTCGAAGGCCAAGACCCGCACATCGAGCTGCTCAAGGGCGCGACGGAGTTCCTGTTTGAACCCGGCCCCGACCAGGTGCTGGGGAGTTTGCTTCCGCACTACTTGAACTTCCAGGTTTACCAGTTTCTGCTGGAAGCCAAGGCGAGCGAGCAAAGCGCCCGCATGGTGGCGATGAAGAACGCCACGGACAACGCCCAGCAACTGATCAAAGATCTGACGCTCGAATACAACAAGATGCGGCAGGCCAGCATCACGAAGGAACTCCTGGAAATCGCCACCGCACAGATGGCGCTGGGATAAAAATCTTAATCGCATGAATAAAGGCAAAATCGTTCAAGTCATCGGTCCGGTCGTGGACGTCGAGTTCGCCGGCGCTCTGCCCGCGATCTACAACGCGTTGACGGTCGAGTTCACGGTGGAAAACAAACCCAACAAACTCGTCCTCGAAGTGCAGCAACACCTCGGTGACAACTGGGTGCGCGCCGTGGCCATGTCCTCGACCGAGGGTCTCAAGCGCGGCTACGAAGTCGTGGACACCGGAAAACCCATCTCGATGCCCGTGGGCGAAGCCGTGATGGGGCGCGTGTTCAACGTCATTGGCGAACCGGTCGATGAGCGCGGTCCCGTGAACGCGGACAAACATTATCCGATTCATCGCGTCGCGCCGGCGCTGGTCGATCAAACGACTTCGCCCCAGTTGCTCGTGACGGGAATCAAAGTCATTGACTTGATCTGTCCGTTCTTGAAAGGCGGCAAAGTCGGCGCGTTCGGGGGCGCAGGCGTTGGCAAGACCGTCGTGATCATGGAACTGATCAACAACATTGCCAAACTGCACGGCGGCTATTCGGTGTTTGCCGGCGTGGGCGAGCGCACGCGCGAAGGCAATGACCTGTATCACGAAATGTCCGAAGCCGGCGTGATCAACCAGAAAGACCTCAACAAGTCCAAGATTGCGCTCGTGTATGGACAGATGAACGAGCCACCCGGCGCCCGTCTTCGGGTCGGCCTTTCCGGACTGGCCATCACGGAATATTTCCGCGACGAGAAGAATCAAGACGTGTTGCTTTTCATCGACAATATTTTCCGTTTCTCCCAGGCGGGTTCCGAGGTCTCGGCGTTGCTCGGACGCACGCCCAGCGCTGTCGGTTACCAGCCTACTCTGGCGGCGGAAATGGGCGAGTTGCAGGAACGGATCACCTCCACGAAGAAAGGCTCGATCACGTCCTTCCAGGCGATCTACGTGCCGGCTGACGATATCACGGATCCGGCGCCCGCCACGACGTTCACGCACCTGGACGCGACCATCGTGCTGGAACGTTCCATCGCCGAGCTGGGCATTTATCCGGCCGTCGATCCGCTGGCTTCGACGTCACGGGCGCTGGCTCCCGAAATTGTCGGGCAGGACCACTATGACGTGGCGCGCGGCGTGCAGCGGGTGCTCCAACGCTACAAGGACTTGCAGGACATCATCGCCATCCTGGGCATGGACGAACTTTCCCCGGATGACAAGCTGACGGTTTATCGGGCCCGCAAGATTCAAAAGTTCCTGAGCCAGCCCTTCTCCGTGGCGGAGGTGTTCACAGGCCATGCGGGAAAGCAGGTCCCAGTGGCGGACACGGTTTGTGCTTTCAAGGAGATTCTCGACGGCAAGCACGATGACGTGCCGGAGGGGAACTTCTACATGAAGGGCAAGATCGAAGAAATCCGGGAAGGCGAGAAGTAATGGCCAATACCCTCAGACTCGAAATTGTGACGCCCGAGGCAAAGACATACTCGGAGGACGTCGAGATGGTCACGCTGCCCGGCACGGAAGGCGAGATGGGCATCTATCCCTTGCACGAGCCGCTGATGACGCAGATTGTCGCCGGCGAGTTGTGCGCGCTCAAAGACGGCCAACCGCATTTCTTCGCGGTCGGAGATGGCTTCGCGGAGATCACGGGCGGACGCGTCGCGATCTTGACGGACATGGCCATCGACTCGGACAACATCGATGAAGCCAAAGCCGAGGAAGCCCGAAAGCGCGCTGAGGCTCGTCAGCAAGAAAAACTCACCGAAGAAGAAATGGCGTCGGTGACAGCCTCCTTGGCCCACTCGCTCACGCAGCTCGAAGTCAAGCGCCGCCATCGCAAATCGTAACGCCCCCCGGCCGTCGGGTTGGGGGCAGAGTTGCGTATCTGTATCGCGTGTTGCCAAGATTCCATTGCGACGGGCGGCGCGGCGTGTTCGTTCCCCTCATCTTATCCCATCCCATGAACCTGACGGTAGGGCGAGCCTGTCCGCAGCGAGCGGAGTCGGACGTGTTCCAAGCGCGTGGAGCGGCTCGCCGGGACGGACTCGCCCTACCGGCGACCGGTTCATGGGCCGAGTTCGAGGTTTTGAAACCGAGGGAGCTTCCCATGAACCGACCGCCGTCACCCGTCCCTCTTCCCATCCGATGGGGAGAGGATGTCCGTAGGACAGGAGAGGGGAATTCTCAAAAGGGCTGTGCGCGTGCGTACCGAGATCCGGTCTATGGGAGGTTCCGATGAATGCCTGCGCTCCTCCTCGCATCCTGACGACGGTCGTCGGGAGTTATCCGGTCCCCGATTGGCTCGCCGCTCTTCCCAGCCAGCAGGCGCTCGTTGATGCGACTTCGGTCGTGTTCAAGATCCAGGAACTGGCGGGAATTGACGTGGTGGCCGATGGCGAGCTTTATCGCTTCGACATCAATCATCCGGACACGAACGGGATGATCGAGTATTTTGTGCGTCCGCTGGGCGGCGTTCGGTCGCAGATTGGCCGGGAGGACATCGAAGCGTTTTCCAAAATCGCGGCGATGAAATTCCGAAGCCGGCCCGCCGCGGTGGTTGAAGGACCGATCGCGCCCGGCCCGCTCGACCTGGTCAGCGATTTCCAGCGCGCGCGCGCGCTCACGCGACGGCGCATGAAATTCACCGTCACGGGACCGCACATGCTGAGCAAGACTTTGTTGGACCGGCATTTCAAGAGTCCAGGTGAACTCGCCCTGGCGCTGGCGCGCGTGCTAGCCGCGCAGATTGCTCAGATCGACGCCGGCGTGATTCAACTGGATGAAGCGAACATCACCGGTTCGCCTGAAGACGCTGCCTGGGCCGTCCCGGCGTTGAATCACGTGTTCGATTCGATTCGCGGAGAGAAAGCGTTGCACCTGTGTTTCGGTAACTACGGCGGCCAAACGATCCAGCAGGGAAGTTGGAAGCGCTTGATTCAATTCATGAACCAGCTTCGCGTCGATCACGTCGTCCTCGAAATGGCGCGGCGCGAACCCCAAGAGATTGAATCGTTGCGAGAGCTGGATCCCCGGATTGGGATTGGGCTTGGCGTCATCGACATCAAATCCACCGTGGTGGAGAGCGCGGATACCGTGGCGCGCCGGATTGAAACAGCGGAGAAGATTCTTGGGGAAGGCCGCGTCCGGTACGTGCACCCGGACTGCGGCTTCTGGATGTTGAAACGCAGCGTCGCGGACCGGAAGATGCGGGCTCTCGTCGCGGGCCGAAACCGGTATCTCGGCTTGCCCGCCTACGCACAAGAAGAGTGGTCCGTTTCGTAAATACGCTCACGTTCGTTGCGCCCAATTTGGCCTGGGGCAAGGCGCGACGAGCGAGCATCCCCCGCCAGTGGGGCTGTGACCGAGGAGCAACGCAGCCCCAGGCAAAATTGGGCGCAACCCGAAGGGCGGCAGTTCTTTTTCGCCAGACTTCGTTGCTTGCTCCTTACAGATCCACTTCGGGATATGCTCGTCGCTCGCGCCTCGTCTGGCCGAAAAATCCCTTGCCGCGAACGTGAGCGTATTTATGAAATGGACCACTTAGCCTGCATCCCAGTTGTGGATCGCTTCAACCAACCGCTCGCTTCGCTGGAGCACGCGGCGTTGCTTGTCCAACCGCTGGCCGGCCTCACGCGCTTTTTCGAGAAATAGCTCCGGCAAGACCAGCAACGGGTAGGGAGTCGTCCAGGCCAGCGCCGCGGCTTCGCGGGCGGCTTGATCAATTCGGCCGCGGATAAACCGGCTGTTCGACTCGCCCAGCGTGGCCTCCACCAGGCGGCTCTGGAGTTCGTCGAACTTGATCCGGACGGTTTCCGGAGGCACCGCGCCGGGCACGGGTGAGAGTTCAAACTCCACCTCCGGCGCGAACCGGGCGGATAACTGTTGCTGGCGGTCCGTGTTTCTCTGCGTTGTTTTCATAAATTCACGAGTTAGTTAGACGGGTTCCAAAAACAAAAAACCCACGATTGCCTGGCAATCGTGGGTTGGTGAAAGTTCTGGTTATCTGGTCAGAATCCTCCCCCCACGTTGCCGGGGACGACGTGCCCGCGCTTCCAGGCAATCGGCATCGCCGTCGCGCAGGATTGGCCCAGGCACTGGTTGGACATTGCTTTGTTCATTCTGGCGCGGGGAAGAAACACGAAGAACGCGGTTTTGTCAAAAAGTTTTTGGATTGGTCAAAGCAAAGATCTCGGGGTTGGTTGAAAGAACGACCACCCCTTCAGCGAATACCTCCACAGACCGTTTGAGTATAAGCGCGGCACAGCGAGAATCATGGCCGATTTCTACGAGCGTTACCACGCAACGCGCCGCAAGCCCTGGCTGACGTGCAGCGCGATTGGCTGGTGAAGCTGCGGAAGGCCCATAATCTGCAGACCGCCGTAACCCTGGCCGGCCCATTCATCCTCAGTTCGCAAGGACAGCCGTGAGATGAGGCCAACCACAAGCTCAAACTAACTACCTGAGCGCAGGGAGGATTTCCCTGTAAAGCCGTTCGAGCCGCTGGACCATGCCCTCCAATGAAAAAGTCTGGCCGATTCGTTCCGGACCAGCCTGGGCCATGCGCGAACGCAAGGCAGGGTCGCGGATGAGCAACTCGATCTTCTCGGCCAACGCTTGCGGATCGGACGGCGGGATGAGGAATCCGGTGACTCCGTCTGCGACCTGATCGAGGGAGCCGCCGATCGCGGTGGCAATCACCGGGACGCCCATGGACATCGCTTCCATGACCACGCCACCGAAGGGTTCAGGTTGCGCGGACGGCAGGACGAACACATCCATCGCCGCATAGGCGAGGCGGGTATCCTCCAACTCGCCGGTCAGCACGACGGACGACTCCAGTTTCAACTCCTGAATCAACCCGCGCAATCGATGGAGATGGTCTTCATTGCCCGGGAAGGGCGCTCCGACGAGTACATATTTGGCGCGAAGGCCCTTCGCTTCCAGAAGAGCTGCCGCTTGCACGAGAATCTCCTGGCCTTTGCGGACCCATTTGATGCGGCCCACGCAGCCGACGACGAATTCGTTGCCCAGATTGAATTGGTCTCGGAAAGCTCGCGCCAGCTTGGCCTTGGGCACAGCGAATTCTTCCAGAGAAAAGCCGTTGTGGATCACCTCGACTTTGGGGCTGGCCTGGAATTGCTCGGCGACAGCGCGCGAAACGGCCAGAACCCGGCTGGATGCGCCCGTGATGTAGCGAGAATAAAGCCACCAAACGCTTCTGAACTCCTGAAACCAGTCGCGGATATGCCAGACATGGGGAACACCGGCCAGTTTCGCGGCCAGACCAGAAGTGAGGATGACGCCGGTGTTCGTGTGCACGAGGTCGATTCGCTTCGCTCGGATCAGCCGCCAGATGAACAGAACCGAGAGTGGCAGTCCGGCGAGGAAAGGAATGACGCGCCACGAATGAAACACCGGTCGTGTGATGACGCTCACAGGGCCCAGGACCACTTCGATGTTCAGGGCTTCGAGCTTGGAGCGCAACGGCCCGTCTTCGGCGAGGAGAACCAGAGGTTGAAATTGGTCCCGCGGCAACTGAGCGAGCAGGCGAAGCAGCGAGCGGCTCGCGCCGTAGGCGTCGGCGTTATGGTGGACGTAAAGAATCCGGATCGGCATTGCTTTGATTGAATCAAATCTGCAAACTGGTGTCAGATTTGTTTAGTCGCCCTATGGCCGAAGTGAAGACGCAACCCAAGAACGCCCTGGAAACGTTTCGAGAGGAGTTCCCTCACGTCTGGCGGCAGTTGCCGGACAAGACTCTGTTCCTCGCGCTCCTGGCCGTGTGGTGCGCGCTGTTTCATTGGCGGGGCAATGCGATGTTTGGCTGGGTGGACACGCCGTCGCTTTTTGGGTGGATGTACTGGGCGTTCACGACCTGGCCGGATGACGGGCATTGCTCGCTGATTCCGTTTGTGGTGCTCGGCTTGCTGTGGTGGAAACGGGAGGAACTGTTGAAGGTTCCCAAAGGCATCTGGTGGCCGGCTCTGGGTTTCGTCGTGCTCGGGCTGCTGCTGCACATCGCGGGCTACATGATCCAGCAATCACGCGTTTCAATCGTGGGCTTCTTCACCGGGCTATTCGGTTTGACGGGATTAGTTTGGGGCAAGCATTGGCTGCGGGCCACAGTTTTTCCGATGATCCTTTTCGTTTTTTGCGTGCCGATGGGAACGATGAGCGACGCGATCACGTTCCCCTTGAGAATGCTCGTGACAACGGTTTCGGTGGGGTTCTCGAATACTGTCCTGGGCATTCCGGTGTCTCACGTTGGCTCACAAATAGTCGGAGCGGGCGGCTTCCAATACGATGTGGCGCCGGCGTGCAGCGGAATCCGAAGCCTGATCGCGCTGCTGGCGATGACGACCATTTACGGATTCATCAGCTTCCGGCCCGCGTGGAAGCGGATGCTCATGGTGCTCGTGGCTGCGCCGCTGGCCGTGATCGGGAACGTGGTGCGCATCACCGGGGTGATCGTGACGGGAGATGCGTTCGGGCAAAACGCCGGGGCGTTGGTGGAACAGAAGCTTGGATTTGTGACGTTCGTGGTGGCCATTGCGTGCGTGCTGGCGCTCGGCCATTTTCTACGGGACCAGGAGGCGCAAGGCCCCGCCGTTGCTTAGCGTATCTATGCACTCGAAATCGGGGAGCACACGCGCCCTCGCGTGTTCTGACCGGCGCCTCGCCGGTCTGAAGGGAGGCGCCAGACGGCCACTGAATGGTGATTGGTTCGATGGCACCTTTGTGGTCGGCGAGGGCGCCGACCACGGCACGCGAGGGCGCGTGCGCTCCCCGTCGAAACTGAATAGATACGGCTTAGAGATGTGGAAGTTATGAAACGACAACAGTGGCTTGTGTTTTTGACCGTGCTTCTGCTGGTGGGAGGTTCCGGCGCATTCCTGAACAAGCTTCAAGCCAGCTATCGTTTGAGCCAGCCGGGGCTGAAAATGGTGGATGAACCTATCTATGTCACGGACGGTGTTGCCGAATGGTTGGTTTGCACCAACACGATTGATTTGCCGGAGCGCGTTCTGGACTACATGTCCGAACCGCTGGAAGTGACGTTTGAAGAGTGGGATTACTTGCCTATCGACACGACGTACGGCCGGCGCCGCTACAAGGCCAGGAACGGGTCCTGGATCGACATCAGCATCGTCTTGATGGGCCGCGATCGAACGAGCATTCACAAACCAGAGATTTGCCTTTCGGGGCAAGGCTGGAAGATTGAGAGCTCGGAGTTGAAGACAATGCGAATTCCGAAACCTGCCCCCTACGATCTTCCGGTCCTGAGATTGACTGCGGGAAAATCCGTTGAATTCAGGGACGGGAGGATTGAGCAGTACCGCGCGTTGTTCGTTTACTGGTTCGTTTCCGACCGGCGCATCACGGCGCGGCACGACGAACGGATGTGGTGGATGACGAAGGACCTGCTGACGACCGGCGTGCTCTCCCGGTGGGCTTACATTGCCTATTTCACGATTTGCCGGCCCGGGGAGGAAGAAGCCGCTTTTGAGCAAATGAAAAAATTCATGGCCGCGTCTGTTCCCGAATTCCAATTGGTGCATGGCGCCGGTGAATCTTCACTGCACGCAGAGACTCGCGACCAGCCGTAACGCGCTGACGAAGGTGCCGAACGCCATTATTGTGTTTACTTAAGCCAGGATTCTCCGCTCAATAGCCCGGTTCACATGCTACGCCGACAGCGTCAGATTCGCACTCAATTCCAGAAAGTGGTGGACGCGTTATTGTTTGCGGTGAGTTTCTGGCTGGCGCACGTCATCCGCTCCAATAATCCCACGCTGGCCACGTTTGGCGGCACGCCGGAAATCAAGGAATTCTGGGACTACCTCTGGCTGGTCGTGGTGATCATGCTGGTGACTCCGTTTTTGCTGGAGATTCAAGGATTCTACAACCGGCCCTTGATCCCATCGCGCCGCCGGATCGTCTGGCAGCTTTTCAAGGCGTGCACGCTGGCGGTGATCGCGGTGATCTCATTCATGTACCTGACGAAGGAGGAACTGGCGCGCTGGGTGCCTCTTTTGTTTGGAGGCATCAGTTTCTGTTTGATCCTCGCCAAGGAAGAATTGGTGCGCCGCGAGATGGAAGCCAAAGCCGCGCGCGCGAAATTCAAGAAGCGTTTTATTCTGGTGGGAACGCTGGAGGACACCGTGCGTCTGAAGACGCAGCTCGCGGCGACGGACGGAATCGAAGTGGTCAATCAACTCAATCTGAATGAAACGAAGATCGAACGGCTGGTCGATCTGTTGCACGAGCACTCGGCCAACGGCGTGATCCTGAGCGCCAAACACACGTTCTTCGGCCAGGTCGAGAAAGCGATTCAAGCTTGCGAGTTGGAGGGCGTGGAAGCCTGGCTTTTGGCGGACTTTTTCAACACGCAACTCTCGCAGACGCTCCTGGATGATCTCCATGGCCGTCCGATGTTGATTTTCCGATCGACGCCGGAGCATTCGTGGCAGGCGCTGGTGAAGGAAGCGTTCGACGTGGTCGCAGCCTTCGTCCTGTTGATGTTCCTGTTGCCGCTCTTTTTGGCCGCCGTTGCGCTGATCAAGCTGAGTTCGCCCGGTCCGGTTTTGTTTCGCCAGCAGCGGAGCGGATTGAACGGCCGGCCTTTCACCATGTTGAAATTCCGTTCCATGGTGAGCGACGCCGAACAGCGGCGGCATGAACTGGAGGCGTTGAATGAAATGGACGGCCCCGTATTCAAGGTGACGGACGATCCGCGGGTCACGCCGATCGGTCGATTCCTCCGCCGTCACAGCGTCGATGAGTTGCCGCAACTCATCAATGTGCTGCGGGGTGAAATGAGTCTGGTGGGGCCACGGCCGTTGCCGGTCGATGAAGTGCGGCGGTTCGATGACCTCGCGCATCGGCGGCGATTGAGCGTCAAGCCGGGCATGACGTGCCTCTGGCAAGTCAGCGGGCGCAACAACGTCAAGGATTTCAAAGATTGGGTGCGCCTGGACCTGGAGTACATAGACAACTGGTCGCTCTGGCTCGATTTCAAGATTCTGGTCCGGACCATTCCGGTTGTCTTTTCCGGGACGGGAGCGAAGTAGCCGGCCCATCATCAACCCGGCACGACGCGTTGCGGAGGCGCAACCTAAGCCGTTAAATCGTTAAAGCGGTTCGACTGGGTCGCCCCTGGCGAGCGATGTCCGCTGTTCTACAGGAGGGCGCGAGCCGTGTTTGGGGTGAGAACCCTACTCCCGCGATGCGCCCCAACGTGCCACGGTAGAAATGGCGCACTTCGCCAGAAACTCATCGATTCGACAGGCGCGTCACACGTAAACGTAATCCGTAAAACGTAAGGGTAATGCGTAGCGCAGCGCGTGACTCGCCACTGGCAACTGACAACTGATAACTGACCCCTGACCCCTGACACATGACCCGACCGAATCTCCGCCGGACCCGCCAGAACCAGCCCGTTTCCGTGGTAACGGGAGGGGCGGGGTTTCTGGGATCGCACCTCACCGATTTGCTCATCGCCCGCGGCCACAAAGTTGTGGTGATCGACAACCTGATCACAGGATCGATCGACAACATCGCGCACCTGGGCGGGAACCCGAGCTTCAAGTTCATCCAGCAAGACGTGACGGAGTTCATCTTTCTGGGCATGCCGGTCGATTACGTGTGGCACTTTGCTTCGCCTGCCAGCCCGGTGGATTATCTCGAATTGCCGATCCAGACGCTCAAAGTCGGATCGCTCGGCACGCACAAGGCGCTCGGACTGGCCAAGCACAAGGGCGCCCGCTTCCTGCTCGCATCCACGTCGGAAATCTACGGCGATCCGCTGGTTCACCCGCAGACCGAAGATTATTGGGGGAACGTGAACCCGATCGGTCCCCGCGGTTGTTACGACGAGGCCAAGCGATTCGCCGAAGCGCTGACCGTGGCCTACCGCAACGAGCATCACCTGGACACGCGGATTGTGCGGATTTTCAACACGTATGGTCCGCGCATGCGGATGAACGATGGCCGCGTCGTCCCGGCCTTTGTCAGCCAGGCGTTGAAGAACAAACCGTTGACCGTTTTTGGCCGGGGAGCACAGACGCGGAGCTTTTGTTACTGCGCCGATCTGATCGAGGGAGTTTACCGGCTGATGATGAGTTCTGCGAGCGACCCGATGAACATCGGCAATCCGAACGAAATGACGGTGCTGGAATTCGCTCAGGAAATCATCCGCGCCACGCGGTCGAAAAGCCGAATCGTTTTCAAACCGCTGCCGCAAGATGATCCGAAGCAGCGGCGTCCGAACATCGATCGCGCGCGGCGGTTGCTGGGATGGGAACCGCGCGTCCCGCTGGCGAAAGGGCTGGAGCAAACGATTGCGTACTTCCGGCACAAGCTGTTCGGTCTGCGAGGCCATGCGCGCCGCGAGAAATCCGCATGAATTCGATTTTTAGGTTTGACCCTGCCGTGGATTTTCAGTAACCAGCACGCCTAATTTCTCCGATTGCGCTGGACTTTGGTCCAGCCCGACGTAGAACGATTTTGCAAATTTGGTGTCAGTATAGATAAATGCTTAACACAAAATCATTCCTCGGCGTTGACTTTGGAGCCGGCACTCTGAAGGTGGCGGAATTCGAGTTGGACGAAGGCGGCAATCTGGTCCTCAAACAATACGGAATCCGGGCCCTGGGTTTGGAGGGATCTCAAGACGCCGCGCGCGAGAATGTTCTGCGGAAAGCGGTTCAGGATCTGTTCGCAGAACGCGGGTTCGGTTCCCGCAGGACCAACGTTTGCGCGCCGGGTTTTCACGTTTTTTCCAAGTTCGTCAAACTGCCGCCGGTCGATACCTCCAAGGTCACGCAGATCATTCAGTACGAAGCGCAGCAAAACGTCCCGTTTCCTCTGGAGGAAGTCGTCTGGGACTACCAGATTCTCGGCGGCACGCCCACGGGCGAACTCGAAGTGCTGCTGGTCGCGATCAAGGCGGACATCGTGGAAGGGTTGTTCCGCACGGCTGAGGCCACAGGGCTTCGTCTGCAACTGGTCGATGTTTCTCCCGCGGCGCTGTGCAATGCCTTTCGGTACAATTATGGCGATCTCGAAGGTTGCACGATGCTCCTGGACATCGGAGCCAAGACAAGCAACCTGCTCTTCTTTGAGAAGGGCAAAGTTTATTCCCGCGGCATCAATATTGGCGCGAATTCCATCACGCAGGAGTTTGCCGCCGAGTCCAAACTTCGCTTCCCTGAAGCGGAGAAAACCAAGATCGCCGAAGGATTCGTGAGTTTGGGCGGAGCGTACGAGGAACCGGAGAATCCGCACCAGGCCGCGATCTCGAAGATCGCGCGGCAAGTCATGACGCGGCTGCACATCCAGGTCAACCAGACGATCCAGTTTTATCGCGGCCAGCAGGGAGGTTCCGCACCCCAGCGCCTCTTCCTGGCCGGCGGAGCGTCGATCATGCCCTACACGGCGCAATTCTTCGCTGAGAAGCTCAATGTCCCCGTGGAGTACTTCAACCCGTTCCGCAACATCCAGATTAATCCGGAGATCAATCTGGAGGAACTGGCCCGCGTGGCCCATTCCTTCGGCGAAGTCGTCGGCCTGGGCTTGCGGAACGCCGCGCAGTGCCCAGTGGAACTGAATTTGGTGCCGAAGAGCATTCTCAAGCGTCAGCAACTCGACCAGAAGAAGCCATACTTCATCGCATCCTTCTTTGGCTTGATCGTCGCTATTCTTGCGTATGGCTGGTTCTTTGACCGTGTTGCCGCTGTAAAGAGGGCGTCACTTGAGGAAATCCAACAAGAGCTGATGCCGCTCAAGCAGAAGGAGACGGACCTGGTTGCGCAGGAGAATGTCATCAGGCGAACCAAAGAGGAAATCGAAGCGTTCACCGGCTGGCTGAAGCAGCGATTTTACTGGCCCGATCTTCTAACGGAACTCCGTAGCATTCTGATTTCGGTTGAAAAGGAGCGCACTCGCGGCCAGGACGTGGGGATCTGGATCGAAAGGTTTGCGACCAATGCGCCAGGCACCACGCTGGCAACGTCTCAAGCCTCAGAAGAGGGCGATTCCAGGAGTTATCTTTTCAAGATGGATCCCAAACTTCTGGAGCGTTACGGACTGATCCGTCCCGGCATGTTGCGGCCCTCCTCCGAGCAACCGGCGGAGTCAACCGAGGGCGCGCCGGCTGAAGGTGGGGATGGAACAACGACCAAAAGCACCAACCAGGTGGGGATTGTTTACGTGACATTCCGGGCCGTAGATTTGACGCGCGGCGGCAATCCGGCGGCCAATGGCGATGTCATCTTCGCCGTGGAGAATGCCATTCAGGGCAGTTCGCTCCTGGACAAAGAGGGGACGAAGCTGCACGGGGACAAATCCGACGTTGATGATACGACGTCCACGTTCACATTCGGCATGACGCTCAAGTTGAAACAGCCGATCAAAGATTAATATGGCGTGGCTCAAGCGTAATTTGTTGTTGGTCGTCGGAGGCGTAGTGGCGTTGGCGCTGCTGGGTTTCGCCGGTTATTTTCTTTATACAAAATACAGCGAAGACCAGGCCGTCACCGAGCAACTCAATCAAAGCACCACCGATCTCAAGACTCTGGTCAATCGCGACCCGCATCCCGGCACCGACAAGGTGGACAATATTGGGGCAGCCAAAGCGGAACACAAAAAGCTGCAAGCCTCGATAGGCCAGATCAAACGCTACTTCCAGATCCCTTCGACGAACCAGCCTACGAGCCGTGACTTCCGGCGGATGCTGGACACCGCCATCGCGGCATTGCAATCCGGGGCGGAACGGTCCGGCGTGAAGCTGTCTGAAGATTATTGGTTCA
This sequence comes from Verrucomicrobiota bacterium, assembly GCA_016871535.1. NCBI lineage: Bacteria > Pseudomonadati > Verrucomicrobiota > Verrucomicrobiota bacterium. The sequence goes on along the minus strand of VHCZ01000002.1, from coordinate 52,594 downwards.
GCTTTAACGCCCAAAAAGCTTCCACGGCTTTTTCGACAAATATCGTTGGGACTCTGGCTGCGCAGCTCATGGATGTCTATGATCTGTGCAACATTCTCTTCGACTCCCGGATCGTTTCCCTGGAGAAGGTGAAGCGTGTTTCCGCGGGCCAGGATGATGGCGGCGGCGGGTCGAGCCTCACGAGTATGGTGGGGGCGAGCGATGATTATGTGGATGCAAAAGCGGCGACCAACCAATGGGCTGTGGTCATGCCTTATGAAGTCACTTTTCAAGCTTTCAGTTCGGAGTTGGCGGACGTTCTGGAGGGGCTCATTCGGTCCCGGCAGTGTTTTGTGGTCAAGAATCTGACGGTTGAGCGCGCCGATGCGGAGCCGGCCATCGATCCAACGACCGGGCTTCCATCCGGAACCTCATCCACAGAGACGCAGCCCGCGTTTAATCCCTATGCCAGATACGGGATTCGGCCGGGCATGCCCATGATGAGAGGGATGTCGCCGGAAATGATGCGGCGATATGGCATGGGAGCGCCAATGGCGCCCCCCCCCACCGCCCCCAAGCCTTCGCGTCCCGGTGTCCTGCTCGAGGAGAAGGCGCTCAGGTTTACTCTCTCCATCAATTCGGTCCGTCTGAAGCCCTCCCCCGGGAAGTGATTTCCAATGCTGTTCCTCAAGAAACATTACGAGAAGATTCTGTTGAGCGTGGTCTTGCTGGGCCTGGCTGTCGCGGCGGCGGCGTTGCCTTTGCAGGTCTCACATGTCCGGCAGTTCCTGGACGAAACCGTCACCCGAGAAGTGCGCCGGGACCCCAAGCCGTTCAAACCGCTCGACGAATACCTGAAAACCAACGAAATGGTCGTTAAGCAGTTCGAGGGGTCGGTGGAATTCAATTTCTCTTCGCCCCATAACGTTTTCAATCCCGTCACCTGGCGCAAAGCGCCCAATGGCCGCATCGACAAGATTTTGATGGGCACCGAAGGGCCGACCGCTCTCGTCGTGACCAACATCGACGAATTGCGTCTTGTCATTCAGTTTGACAAGGCGGAGCCCGTGACAGGCAACCCGGACCAGTTTCGCTACTTCTTCACGATTATCAAAGACACTGATCCTGCTCCGCGGAAGTCTAAGACGGCCATGCTGGGGCAGCAGAATGATATGTTTCAATTGACCAGGGTGGAGGGGCCAGTTGGTGATCCTACGGCTTTGCACCTCGAATTCAAGGAGCCGAAATTCCAGGTGGTCGTGACGAAGGAGAAGCCTTTTGTCGCCGTCATCGGCCATGCCGCCGACATGCTGTATCCTCGCGATAGCAAGCCCTTTCAGCGCGTGCGGAGAAACAGCATCCTGAATCTGCCCCGCGATCCGGAGAAATACAAAATCGTTGCTATTACCAAGAACGAGGTTGTATTGTCCGCTGAGTCAACCGGGAAACGGACCACAATCGCGTATCATCCTTCGCCGAAGTGAACGAGCCTTTTTCGCAAAGGAAACCAAACATGACGAGTCGAGCACTGATCCAAATCCTTACTTGCGTCCTCCTGCTGGGGGCCGTCTCTCCGCTTGCCGCGCAGCCTTCGCCGGCTCAGCTTGCGGCGGACGAGGCCGTTCGGCGCCAGGCCAATATCATCAAACTCCGCAAGGTCCTTGAAGAAGCGCAGAAGGCGGAAGCGCAAGGCGACTTGCTCAACGCGTCCCGGCAATATCAGGAAGCCGGGGATTTGGTGGAAAGCATCGGCGTCGGCATCGAGAAAGAACGGGCCGATACGCTGACCGGTCTATCGACCGTTTGCCTGGAGCTGGCCAAGGCCGCCCAAAAGAAACAGGATTTTATCGAAGCGGACAAACAGGTCAGCCGCGTCCTCCGGGCCGATCCCAACAGCATCTCCGCCATCAACTTCAAGCGCGTCAATGATGGGTTGCTGGCAGAGCAAAAGGGCCGCATCCCCAGCCGCGAAATCCAGGCGCGCCTCCCGGAGGTGCGCGCCGAACGAATCGCCACTTCGACCCTCGTGCAGGACGCGCGTTTGCTGGTGGAAATGGGCAAACTTGACGAGGCCGATGCCAAGCTCCGGCAGGCGGTCAAACAGGATCCCGAAAACCAGGCCGCTTTCTACTACCTTAGCTACATTGACGAGGCCAAACACGCCCAGGAATCCCGCCGGCGCGAGATTATCTCGAAAGATAAAATGCTCCAGGTCGAGCAAGCGTGGAACCTCCCAATCCAACGCGACAGACTGCCGGTCTCGAATCCGTTCGCGCGCACCAATCTGGTTCATACCAGTCCCGAGCGGCAGCAGATCTATCAGAAGCTGGAGAAGATCGTGCTGGCAGAAGTTCTATACGACGGGATCCCGTTGAGCGAGGTCGTCAAGGACTTGAATGAACAGGCGCGGAAGATTTCGCCTCCGGGCATCAATTTCATCATCAATTCGCAAATCGACATCCCGGCGCCGCCGCTGCAATTGGGCGGAGTCGATCCTGTCACCGGCCAGCCGCTTCCGGCTGCGCCACCCCCGGAGCAAGTCGATCTCAACAACGTCATCATTCGGCTCAATCCCCCTTTGCGAAATGTGAAATTGATCCACATCCTGGACGCGGTGACAAAGGTCGCCGACCGGCGCATGAAGTATTCGGTGGAAGATTACGCCGTAGTCTTCACCCAGAAAGGGCCGGAGAATCCGCAGTTGTTTACGCGAACGTTCCGGGTTGATCCGAATACGTTCGTTCAAGGCATCGAAGCCGTGTCCATCGGCACGCTTGGAGCTGGCGGTGCTGGTGGTGCTGCTGGCGGCGGCCTCGGCGGCGGCGGCGGCGGCTTCGGTGGTGGTGGTGGCGGCTTCGGTGGTGGTGGCGGCGGCTTGGGTGGAGGATACATTTATCCGCGCGTCGATGTGACCGGGGCCGGGGCGTTAGGTGGATTTGGCGGCGGTGGCCTTGGTGGTGGTGGCGGCGGATTCGGCGGCGGCGGAGGTGGTCTGGGTGGTGGTGGGTTGGGGGGTGGTGGGTTGGGGGGTGGTGGGTTGGGGGGTGGCGGCGGCGGCGGTTTGGGAACGGGTGGACTTCGCGGTGTAACGACGGCCACGCTCATGGTGACAGTCCAGGAGTTGGTGCGGCAGTTCTTCATTTCGGCCGGGATTGATTTTCCACAGCCTCAGACCCTCGGGATTGGAGGAGCGGGCGGCGGCGGGTTAACCGGGGGCGCGGGTTTTGGCGGAGGCGCCGGGTTTGGCGGCGGTGCCGGTGGGTTTGGTGCTCCCGGCGGCGCTGGGATCGATCCGACCACGGGTCAGCCTGTTGGAATCCGCAAGGCGCTGTTTTTCAACGACCGCACTGGAATCATCTTTGCCCGCGCGACCATGGAAGACCTGGACATCATGGAGCAAGCGATTCAAACTTTGAATGTCACTCCGCCGCAGCTCACAATCGAGGCACGGTTCACGGAGATCACGCAGACCGACAGCAAAGGTTTGGGATTCGATTGGTTTTTGGGCAACACCCTGTTGGCGGATGGCAAGGTTGGATTCCAGGGAGGAACGGCGCCTTCGTTTGCCGGTGGACCTTCCCGTGCGAACCCCGAGGGAACCTTTCCGCGGGTTCCGGGCCTCAATCCGAATAACCCGACGGCGACAGCTATCCCGTCTCAGCCATCTGATCAAAACTTGACGACCGGTCTGGGCAATGTGTTTGGCAGCGACCGTCTGCGGTTGCCCTCTGTGGGAACGATCACGGGCATTTTGACCGACCCGCAGTTCCGAGTTGTGCTGCGAGCATTGGAACAACGTGGCGGTGTTGATGTGCTGGCGGCTCCCAGTGTCACGACTCTCAGCGGGCGCCAGGCGAAGCTGGACGTCACTGAGTTGAGATCCATTGTCGCGAGCCAGAACTTTGGTGCGGCCGCCGCCGGCGGTGGCGGTTTCGGAGGTGGCGCAGGCGGTGTCGGCGGACTCGGTGGAGGAGGCGGTGGCGCCGTTGCTGCGGCTTCAAACTTCACGCCTCAACCGGTTCCGCTCGGTCCTCAACTGGACGTTCTCCCAACCGTGTCAGCAGATGGCTATTCGATTCAGATGACTCTCATGCCGACGTTTGTGGAGTTTCTGGGTTACGACGATCCAGGTCCCTTCATTCCTCAAGCTCAGTCCGCGGCGGGTAATACGCTGGGCCAGCCGCTGACCGCGATTCTTCCCCTGCCCAAATTCCGGCTCCGACAGGTGATCACAAGCGCCAACGTCTGGGACGGACAAACCATCGTTCTGGGCGGGTTGATCGCGGAGGACGTCACCAAGATGAAGGACAAAGTGCCTGTTCTTGGAGACATCCCGATTCTGGGCCGTTTGTTCCGAAGCGAATCCAGAACTACTTCCAAGAAGAACCTTGTCATCTTTGTCACTCCCACGATCATTGATCCAGCCGGTAATCGCGTTCACACCGAGGAGAACCTGCCTTACGATCCTAACCTGACCCCGAAAGCCGCTCGTGCCGCGGATGCACCCACGCAAACCCAGTAACGAGGTCCGGTTCGATTAGAGTCTCGAAGCATATGTCGCCAAGAATGCCGAAGAGTTGGTTTGCCGCCAGCTTGCTCACCGCCGTTTGCTTGCTTCCCGGAATGGCTTTTGGACAAACCGAATTCACCGTCCAGGGCGGGGAATATCCCAATGCCGGGTTGCTCGCCGGAGACCAGGTGTTTTCAGATGTGAGCGTCGGCGATTCCGGCGGATTCCTGGTCTGGCAAGACAACGCGACGGATGGCGATGGGTTTGGCATCAGCGCGCGCCGGCTCACGGGAAACATGCTCGGCTCTCTGAGCGTTTTCAAAGTCAACGAGCAGGGCGCCGGCGACCAGCAAAACCCCAAAGTTCGCCGGCTAAAGGATGGCGGGGCCGTGATTGTCTGGCAAGGAGGGCCGTTGGGCAGTCAGGATGTTTTTGCTCGGTTCGTTGGCCCCGACGGCACGTTCATCACCGGGGATGTCCGCGTCAACACTTATGAGGACAATCAGCAGATGAACCCGGCGTTGGCCGTGTTGTCCGACGGCTCCGTTGTCGTGACTTGGTCGAGCTTCGGCCAGGACGGAAGCATGCAGGGGGTTTTCGGCCAGCGCCTCTCTGGCTCCGGCGCGAAACTGGGGAGTGAATTTGCCATCAATCAATACACCCGATACAACCAGCGAACCCCGTCTGTGGTTGGCTTGCTGAACGGGCGGTTCGCAGTCGTTTGGATTTCCGAACAGGCCCGCTTCGAGAACAGCATTGACGTCTATGGGAGAGTGATGAACGTTGACGCGCCCCAGAGCGGAGCCGAGTTCTTGGTGAACCCAGGGACGAACATTTGCGCGAACCCCACCATCAGCGCCCTGCCCGACGGTGGCTTTATGGTCGGGTGGAGTGAACGGGACATTGGCAACCTTGCCAACGCCTGGGATGTCAAGGTGCGGAGTTACGGCCCGAACGCTCAGCCCAGAGGCGCTTCGGCCAAAGTAAACAGCCATGCGAACGGGAATCACTATGCGCCGCAGATTGCTGGCAACGGCGAGTCGCAGCTCGTGGTTTGGATCAGTTCTGGACAGGACGGCTCGTTTGAAGGGATCTATGGAAGATTCCTTACGCCAGAGGCAAATTCTGTCGGGGCTGAGTTCCGCGTGAACTCATCGACGTCTGGGCCGCAGATTTATCCGTCGGTTGCCGGGGACGGGAATTCTCAGTTCCTTGTGGTCTGGTCGAGTTTTATTGGGGGCCGGACCAGTTTTGATCTCTTTAGCCAGCGCTACGCTCATTCTGTTCTGAAACCTGCCGCACCTTTTGTTTCTGCGTTGAGTTCGACTCGCCTGAGTGTGACCTGGCCCGATGCCGGCACGAATACGGTCAGCGGCTATGAATTATACGTGGACGACAACCCGGTGCCGGCCGTGGTGACGGGGAACATTTCGACCCTTGGACCGTTCGCTCCCGGCAGCAGCCATACTGTCAAGATGAGCTACCGCTTTGCCAATGGCGGGCGCTCTGCCTTTTCGGCCGCGGCCATTGGTGTGACCTGGGGAAGCGACGAGAACCTGGATGGTCTGCCGGATGACTGGCAAACCACGTATTGGGGGAGCGACCTGAACAAATGGCCGGAGCCAAGAGCAGACAGTGATGGCGACGGTTCGAGCAATCTGCACGAATTCCTGGCAGGGACCAATCCGATCGATTCGAAGAGCGTTCTGCGCACCGAGATCGTTTCCACGCCCCAGGGCAGCTTCCTGAACTGGAATACTCAGGCGGGTTTCGTTTATCAGGTGCAGCTCAGCACGAAACTGGAACAAGACTGGCTGGACGTCGGGGGCCCGCGTTTTTCAGCAGGATCGACCGATTCGATGTTGATCCAGCAGACAGGCGACTCGGTCTATTATCGTGTGAAACGGCTTCGTTAACGCATTGGCTTTTATGTTGCAGTCCGCAAAGAAAATTCTCTGGATTCTGTTTGCCGTTGCCGCCGCACAGGAGGCAGGAGCCTTTTCGCTGACGGGACCTCTGGAGACGTGGCAAACGCAGGCGCTCGGGTACGGACTCAACACGACGGTGGTTTCGGACAATGGCGGCACTGAAACCACCGGCCCCAAGAACCTCGGCGAAGAGTATCGCTGGAACACTCCGTTCCTGGTTTACAGTTTCGATCCGTCTTTTCTGGCCTATTTCGGCGAGAAGGGAGTCGAGGCGGTGGATGCAGCCATCAAGATACTGAATGATCTGCCGCCCGCTTCTCAGATGAGTCCGGATTTGCGCGAGTTCCCGCTCGACACCCGCCGATACAATTATCAAGCCGCGGCTCTGCGCATCCGGGACATGAAGACCTGGACGCTTTCCATCCTTCTGGAAGCGATGGGCCTCAGTGTCCCAGAGCGGTATGCTTTCACGTTGCGCGGGCGGACTCTCATCGGACCGATCCCGGTGTATGTCACGCTCAAACGCCATTTCGATCCTGTGACGTTTGAGCCATCGAGTTACATCAACGGCACGCTTTACACTTATACAATCGTTCAAACACGAGCCACGCCGGCTGACCCGTTCGATGCGTGGGAGCCGATACCAATCTCGGTTGACCCTTATCAGGCCAGCCCCAGCACCGTCGCGGCATATGTTGGAATGTTTGGCGGAGCGTCCGATCCGAGAGGCACGGCGATTTTTTTCAATCCCGGTATTTTTTATACGGGTCTGAGCCGCGATGACGCCGGCGGAATCCGCTATTTGCTCAGCAGAAACAATCTGAACGTCGAGAACGTTCCGACCAACGCGATCGTCGCCTTCAGCAGTGGTGGGTTGGCTGACCCGGGAATCGGATCGAGATCGACCAGTGTGCCCTGGGCTATCGTGGGCGGTGTCGTTACGCAGCCGACAGGCGGTGGAGCGACGGGTGTTGGTGGGGCGGCGGGCGGTGGAGTTCCGGGAGCCGGCGCGGGTGGCGTGACCGGTACGAATACGTTGGTCGATCTGGCGTTGCGGCCGGGAGTGGACAAGCTTTCATTCAAAAAGGCTAACTTCGACTCGTTCCTTGGCCAGTTCTTCACGAACAACGTCGTGTATGCAGACAGCTACGCTACGAACGGCGCATTGCGGAGCCAACTGGTTCAGCGGACAGTGACGCAGCCGGACATTCTCTTCTCGGCTGCGGATTTGGGCCTTGATCCGGCAGGGACACCTTACCTGTTCAACCGGGTTTTAACTTTTCAGAACAACGAAGCGCAGAACAGGGCGCCCGGAGGAACCGCGCTGGGCGGCCCTGGAGTCGTGAATTCGCCCGTGGAGATCACTTTCAGCAAGATTGGCCCATGGTTCCTGAATATCGGCGGAGGCGGCGAAACGCTGGCCAGCCGAGGATTGGCTTGGGGATCGTACGATTCTTCGACCAATGCGCCAATCGTGTTCCCGTCGGGAACCAGCATTCGTGACCTCGAAAGGCTCATCCTGACTCAGAGCGGAGGGACGAGCCCGTGGCAAGTGCCGTAGGAATTTGGTTATGATGAAACTCAGGAGATTCGTGCTGGTGGGAACGCTGGCGGGGAGCGCCTCAGCGGTCTTTGGCGCTTCAACGCCGCTGTTTGAGAATTTCGGAACGCTCACCAACGTGCCGCAGCTCGATGCCGCCGCGTTCGCGAATTACGGCGACTTCAACGTCAATACGCTGGTCCCGTACGAAACTCAAAACACCCGTTACTTCACAAACACGGGCCGGATGATTGGCAACCCCGGCTTCCGATTCGAGACGATCACGGCGAACAGCGTTCGGTCCCCGGCCGTCAGCTTTTTCAATGGCTTGGACGCCCGCATCGTCGCCAACGACGCCGGACGCTTTTTGCCCGGAACGGTCCTGACCAATTTCGGCCTTGGCTTTGAGAACTCGCAGGTCTTCATTTCCGCATCGAACGTGGTGAACAAAGGCCAACTGCTGGCTGATACGCGCGGCCGCGTTCGCATCGCCGGAAGCAAAGTGGACCTGACGCGCAGCAGCGTCGGCATCCTGCCGTTTGTGGGAGGCCAGGGCTTTGTCACACCCACGAACTTCATTCCAGACGTGGGGATATCGGATCGCTACTGGGGCATGGACGACGGCTCAAGTCCAGGTCCGGGTGGACCGCCGCAGCTCCAGCCGGGAAGCCTCGCTCAGCCTAACCGCGGATCGACCAATTACACGGTCGGATCCCCCCAGCACGCCGTGACCAATGAACTCAATGGATTCAGGACTTCTTTGCGCTTGACCAACGCTTCGGCCTTCACGCTAACCAACGCGGTGACGCCTTCCAATTGGGTCGTTCAATCCGTGTTTGTCCAAACGTCAGATACCAATATCGCTTTCAACGTGAAGTTCACTCCCAGTTCGATTGCAACGAACCCCTATCGCGCAGCGGTAGTGGAATTCTTCAAACTGGAGACGAACGTTCTGGACGGGGGAAACTTCACCAACTTGATCTACCTGATCGACCGCGTCGCTGCCGAAACAAACTTCATCCTGGCCACCAACTTGACCACCCAAACGACCTACCGTCCGGCGAATTACGAAGTGACCCGCGCGACGCCGTTCGAGTATTTGTCCGGCCAGAGGCCCAACGTGCCCGGCACGAATAATGTGGGCGCGATTATCTTCAGCCAGACTTACAGCAATGCGCTGGTGACGAACATTTACTCGGCCTATGGCTTCAATGTCACCAACCTTGCCTTCACGGTTCCGAATGTCCCCGGCGCGTCACTGACGAATCTGCCCGGGCGCGTTGAGCTCGTCGGCGACGAGCTCAACCTCACCCGAACTCGAATCCGGGGGGAAGGAATTGTTACGGTCCATTCCGGGAATGTCATCAACACCAACTCGGTTATCGATGTGCCGAACCTTTCTTTCGACCTGAAGTCTGCGAGTGGAAACGTGCTGGTCCGTGGCCTGGCAAAGGACATGATCGAGCGCACGACGGGAGACATCTTCGCCTGGACTGGCATGTGGACGAACCAGACCGGGACTGTCACAACGAACACCGTTACCAATCCTTCCGATCCAACCCAGGTCACGATGGAGCCGGTCACCAACGTCATCGAAATCGGTTTTCACGCGTTGGTCGTGGATGCGACGCGGGTGCGTGTTCTTCAGCCGGTTTTCACGGCGTCTTTTGCCGCGCGCGGCACGAACGTCGTGATCGCCGATACGCTCAGAATTCGGGAATCAATCCTCGTAGAGGCCGAGAACCTGACTGTGGGTAGGACCGGCCAGATTCTGTTGCCATCCAACATCCCGGATTGGAACCGAAGCATCTTCCCGACACTGAGGAACTTCACCAATGAAGGCCGGATTACGCTCTCTGGCACGATGGCGGTGGGAACCCAGAGTCCCACTGACGCGCCCTACGTCAATGTTCTCAACAGCGGCACAATCTCAGCCTTCAACCAGTCCTTCCGAGCCGCTTATTTCGAGAATACCGGGGCGATCCAGAGCGAGCGCGGAACGTTCCCGCCCGGAGTGGGCACGATCACCGTGGAGGCCGGCTCCGTCAAACTTGAGAATGGCCGGTTTGAGGCCGGGGGAGACATCCGTCTCGCCGCCAACGATCTCAAGATACAGAACTATGCCATCACCAACCGACAGACGTTCACGCTGGCCGTGACCAATTCCATTGGTGACGCCGCCCCGCTGACCAATAACGTCATCAGCACGGAAGGATTTAATTTTGTGGTTAAGCCGCGTGTGGGCGATTTGCTCGGGACCAAGATCGAATCGATCGCGCCTCGGTTCCTGGCGATTCCTCACGCGGTCGTGAGCGAAGATCGCGGACCGACTGCGGCCGGCTTCAAGGACAATCTCGCCCTTGGAAGACTTTTGTTGAGAGGCGACCTGGAGAGCCTGTTCGCTTTCGTGCCTTCAGGAAGCGGGAAGCGCGCGCTTTATGTGGATTTCCTGCAACTGGGGCCGCTCGTCACGAACGACATTCCGAATTCAATCCTGATCGATCCAAACGTGGTCGTTTATTTTGCGGATTCGAACCTCCCCGTGGACCAGCTCGATGGAATGTTTGAGGGCCGCCTGCGTTGGGCGTCGGAGTTTGCCGGTCCGAGCAGTTCCGTGGATGTGATCAAGCGCTCTGAGAACAAGACCATCAAAATGAATCGCGCTCTGCGCGCCAGCGCCAAACTGGACACGGATGGAGACGGCATTCCCAATAACCTGGACAACTTTCCGCTGGACGCCGATACACGCGGGGCTTCAACCTACAAGCTGACCTTTGAGAAACGCTCGTCGAATGTGTCGATCTCGTGGATTGCGCAGGCTGGTGAATCGTACGTTGTCGAATACACGACGGATCTCGGATCAGGAAGCTGGCAGCGTCTCTCAACGGTTACGAACTCCGATCAAACCGCCCAGCCCAAGATTATTGAGGAACCCATTCCCGCAGCGGCTGGCCAGCGCTTCTATCGCGTCCGGCCTTTGCGGTAGAGACAGCGCGTTTCGCCTGGCGGCAGTCGCTCTTTTCTGCCTGTTCCTGATTTCTTCCGACGGTTTTTCTTCTGAGCGGCAGTTTGCCGTGCTTGGCAAATCCAAGGCGCATCCGACGCGGCTGCTCGCTCGCTTTTCCGATCATTCTGCTCATCCGGCGAACAAGGCGAGACTCAGTTCGCTGGGGCTGCGCGTAGAGGAGGAACTCAAGTTCGTGCCCGGCCTCGTGGTGTTGGGGCCTGGCGGTCCCCAGCTCAAGCGATCCAGCCCCGAGGAGGAAGCCGGTTCTTTGCAAGCCGAATTGTTCGGGCGCCTCCGCTACTTGAGGGCCTCGGGGCTGTTTGATTACGTCGAACCTGACTTTGTTCAAAGGGCGTGTCGTGAACCCGGCGACGATCGATACAGCGACGACACGCTCTGGGGCCTCCGCAATCGCGGATTTGATGGTGGCGTGAGCGGCGCGGACATCGATGCTCCCCGCGCCTGGGAGATCACGACTGGCTCGACGAATGTGATTGTCGCCGTGATCGACAGCGGGATTCGTTACACTCACAGAGATCTGGTCTCACAGATGTGGCGGAATCCCGGTGAGATTCCGGCCAACGGCATCGACGACGACCGCGATGGATTCATCGACAATATTTTTGGGATCAACGCGCTGAACGGTTCGGGAGATCCGTTCGATGATGTCGGTCACGGGACCCACGCCGCCGGAACCATCGGGGCCGCCGCGAACGACGGGAATCCGCTCGTTGGGGTCGCCTGGCAAGTTCGATTGATGGCCTGCAAATTCATGGCTGCGGATGGTTTTGGGGTCACCTCGGACGCGATTCGCTGCATCAACTTCGCGGTTCGCAACGGCGCAAGAATCATCAATGCCAGTTGGGAGAGCGGGGCTTTTTCTCAATCTCTTTTCGATGCCATCGTCGAGGCCAGGAACCGAGGAGTCTTGTTCGTGACCGCGGCGGGCAATGAGCGCGGCGATCTGGATATGTCACCGGCATACCCGGCTTGCTACGACGCGGACAATATCATTGCCGTGGCCGCGTTGGATCGTCGAAATCAGATTGCAGCGTTCTCGAATTTTGGCCGGCGCCATGTCCACCTGGCTGCACCAGGCCACGAGATTTATTCCTCTTACGCTCACTCGGACTCTGCGTACTGGATCTTGAACGGGACGAGCACTGCTGCGCCATATGTGAGCGGAGTTGCGGCCTTGATCCTGGCCAGATCCAGCCATGCGCTTCTCCCGGAGATTCGAAATCGCATTCTGAGGACCGTGGTGCCCGTCGAAATCCTGCGCGACAAGACCCAAACGGGAGGCCGATTGAATGCTTTCAACGCCTTAACGGCCCGGCCGGACGGCAACCTGGAGCTGACTATCACCCCGCAGAATGGCGCCGAAGTGCGGGCCGGCGCGACACTGGAGATCCTGGTGACCGTTACCGATCTGGCGGCAGTGTCCAATGCGGCGGTGAGCGCTCGAATTGAGGGCACGAACGAGGATCTGATTTTTCGCAGCAACGGTGGCGCAACCGAAGCAAACTACCGTGCGCTGCTGGTTGCTCCGAATGGCGCCGGCCCCTTCACTTTGCGCCTTCGTGTGGCCGTGCCGGGAAAGAACCCGTTGGAGGAAGTTCTGGCTTATTCGGTGAGCGCCCCTCCGGACAATGACTACTTTGCCAGTGCGATCCGCTTGCCAGCGTCTGGCGGCGTATTTCTTGCCTCCAACAAGCTGGCTACGCTCGAACCGGGCGAGCCAATGCACGCCCGCGCGCCAACGCCGGCTGGCTCGGTGTGGTGGGAATGGACTCCGCACAGGCGCACGCCCGTGATTGTGGACTTGGCAGGCAGTTCTTTCGACACGGTCCTGGCAGTTTATACGAACGCGACGCTTCAGAGTTTGCGGGAGGTTGCTTCGGTGGACGATTCCGACGTGAAGAAGCAGGGACATGTTATCTTTGAGGCGGCACCCGGAGTGACCTATTTCATCGCGGTGGCTGGCTATTCGGCGCGCGACCGGGGATCGGTTCGTTTGCGAGTCCAGCCTTTTGGCGCTCCCGACGATCGACCGCCTGAAGTTCGGATTCTCAGCCCATTGAGCGGATTGACGTTGTCGGATCCAGCGATCAATCGCGTCATCCTCACCGGGATCGCGTTTGATCCGGAGCCAAACGCTTCCGGTGTAGAGGAAGTGTTGGTGCGGGTAAACGGCAATCTGGCCAGCCGGGCATTTGGGACGACGAACTGGTCGAGCACCAACGTTCTCGACTTGGGTGAGAACTCCATCCAGATTGCCGCAGTTGATTTTGCTCATAACGTATCCTCCACTCCCTCGTTGACGCTTTTTTATCGTCCACTCTTGTCCCCGAATGATCTTCTGGCCAATGCCATCGAATTGCTGGGGCGCAAGGGTGCTGTGAAGGCAGACAATACCGGCGCGACGGCCGAATTCGGCGAACCCGTCCGCGGACGCCTTGGTGGAGGCAAGTCTGTCTGGTGGAGCTACCAACCCACTTCAGACGGGCTTCTGACTCTGAGCACTGAAGGATCGAGCTTCGACACGATCCTGGGGCTTTATGTCGGGAACCGCGCCACGAACCTGATCGGGGTTGCGGAAAACGACGACGCCAATGAAAGCGCCACCTTCAGCGAGGTTCGGCAGGCGGTCAAAGCGTTCGAGACGTACCGGATCGCAGTGGATGGACGAGGCGGCGCCTCGGGAACAATCAACCTGGCCTACACGTTCACGCCCGCCAAGGTGCATCGCCTTCAAGTCAGCGCAAGCGCGGGGGGCATAGCGACGCCGGAGTCGGGATGGCACGTTGATCGCGCGCCTGTTCTTGTCACTGCGGTCCCGTTGCCGAACCATCAATTCGACCGTTGGGATGGCAGCCTGAGCGCCATTGAGGATACGCTTCTGCTGGTGATGACGAACGATGTTGAATTGACGGCGCGCTTTCGACCTTATGATTTCAGCGACGGCTTCGAAAGTGGGGATCTGAAGAAGCTGAAGTGGCAAGGTTCGGGTGATTCGCCTTGGATTGTTCAGGATCAGCACGTTTCTTTTGGGCGATTCGCCGCGCGGTCGGGCGCGGTCGGAGACGGGCAATCTACCACGCTCACCGTTGTCGAGACCTGCCGATCGGGGATCGGCTCGTTCATGGTGCAAGTCAGTTCCGAGTCCGGGTGGGATTTCCTGGAGTTTCATTTGAACGGACTCCAAATCCAGCGCTGGTCCGGGGAAGTCTCTTGGACGACCTTCGAGTTCCCGGTGCGAGATGGAGTCAATACTTTCGAGTGGCGCTACTCCAAGGACGCGGGTGGGCGAAGCGGGGGGCTTGATGCCGCGTTTTTGGATAATTTGGAGCTTCCGCTCTATGTTCCAAGGGATGCGACAACTCCTGCGAATCTCCGAATCGACCCCGTGGCAGCGGATAGGTTCTTGATCCGCGGGGGTGGCCAAATCCAGCAGGCGTATCGAATTCAAAGCTCTGGCGATCTGAGAACCTGGACCACGCTCTCGACCCTCGTTGCGACCAATGGGACTTTTCGGCTTATTGAGACGGCTGCCTCCAATACGCCCGCGAGGTTTTATCGCGCGGTCACACCCTGAACATGAAGATATACGGCCTTACTGGTGGGATCGGCATGGGAAAATCCGCAGCCGCGACCCTGTTGATGGAGCGCGGCGTTGCGGTCATCGATACGGACTTGATTGCCCGCCAAGTGGTGGAACCCGGTCAGCCGGCCCTCGGTGAATTGGAATCGGTATTTGGCGGAGAGATCATTGGCCAGGATGGCAGACTCATTCGGGAGAAGCTCGCCGAAATCGTGTTTACCGATCCGGAATCACGCCGCAAACTTGAGGCAATTTTGCATCCCCGAATCCGCGCGGCCTGGCTGCATCAACTGGAATTGCGCCGCTCCGACGGGCTGCCCGCGGTGGTGGTGGTCATCCCGTTGTTGTTCGAGACGAACGCGGCCGCTCATTTTGACGCCACGATCTGCGTGGCTTGCTCCGCGAAAACCCAGGCCGAACGGCTGAAGAATCGGGGTTGGACTATCGAACAGATCAAGCAGCGCTGCCGAGCCCAATGGCCGACAGAGAACAAGATGAGAGCTGCCGATTACGTGGTCTGGACCGAGGGCGCCATCGAGGTCCATGCTACGCAGCTTCAGCGGATCATCGAACACCGGTTTCCTTGTTCGCTGGCTGGCGGACTGGGCGCAGATTGACCCCCGGTGCGCCTGGTGCATATTAGCCGCGAGCGGCGAGACCGCTTCCATTTGAACTGATATGCGCGATATGGCTTCCAATCTCCCGCCTTCACCGGAGGAATTTCAACGGCAATTCGCGGATTTCATGCGCCAGCAATTTCAGACGATGGGCGTCAAGCCCGCCCCTCAAGCGGAAGAGGCCGGCTCGGCCGAGGACCCGCCTTCAAAGCCGGCTGAGCAGGAATTGCAATTCGACAAGAAACCGCGCGACGTCAAGGCTTACCTGGATCGATTCGTGATTAAACAAGAGGAGGCCAAGAAGGTGTTGAGCGTGGCCTTGTGCGATCACTATCACCACGTGCGGCTCGCCATCCAGGGTCAAGAACAGCCGAACTACACCAAGCAGAATATCATTCTGATTGGTCCGACCGGGGTAGGCAAAACGTATTTGATCCGAAGCGCCGCCGAGTTGATCGGCGTCCCATTCGTAAAGGGGGATGCCACGAAATTCTCTGAAACCGGCTACGTCGGCGGGGATGTTGAAGACCTGGTTCGGGAGTTGGTGCGTCGCGCCGACGGAGACGTCGAGCGGGCGCAATATGGAATCATCTACGTCGATGAGATCGACAAAATCGCGGCCGCGAGCAATCTGACGGGCCGGGACGTCAGCGGACGCGGTGTGCAGACGAATCTGCTCAAATTGATGGAAGAAACGGAGGTTCCGGCGCGATCCCCACAAGACATTGCCGGTCAGGTGCAGGCTTTGCTCGAAATGCAGCAACGCGGCAAACGGTCACCGGCCGCCATCAACACAAAGCACATTCTGTTCATTGTCAGCGGCGCATTCGACGGGCTGGAGAAGATCGTGCGCCGACGTTTGCGGGAGGCGACGATCGGTTTCGCGGCGCGCAATCAGACGATCGAGGACCAATCATGCCTGGAGCATGTGACCACCCGTGATTTTATTGAGTTTGGATTCGAGCCGGAATTCATCGGGCGTTTGCCCGTCCGAGTCGTATGCCAAGCCCTGGCGGTGGACGATTTGTTCACGATCCTGAAACAATCCGAAGGCAGTCTCATCAAACAATACGAACAGACTTTCGCGGCTTACGGGATTGAAGTTCTGTTCCGCGACGACGGCTTGCGAGAAATCGCCCGGCTCGCGGGCGACGAGCAAACCGGAGCCCGCGGCTTGATGACGGTGTGTGAACGCGTCTTTCGGGGTTTCAAATACGAACTGCCTTCGACGAAGGTCAAGCGGTTCGTTGTGAACCGTGCGTTGATTGAGAATCCAAGCGCCGGACTGGAAAGCGTGCTCGCTCAGCAAGCGATGGAGGAAAACGCCGTCGGCCACCAGTTGGTGAATGATTTTGCAGCCCGGTTTACTGAGAACCACGGTTTGAGAATCCGCTTCACAGAAGGAGCCGCCGATCTGCTTGTGGCCACGGCGCTGGCGCAAGGCCTTTCAGTGCGAGATCACTGTTCCTCCAAGTTCAAGGACTTCCAGTTCGGTTTGAAACTTATCGCGCAGAACACCGGGCAGCGCGAATTCACAATTGACCGGGACGCGGTGGAAGCTCCAGACAAGGTTCTGAGCGATTGGGTCGTGAAGAGCTACCGCGGAGCAGAGGAGGCGGCTAAAGCATAGGGCCGTTGAGTCTTTGTCCGGGGAACCAGTTCCAACAAAAAAGGCGCAGCCCAGGCTGCGCCTTTCAGAAGAAGCCGATCCTTATGCGCGTTTCCTATAGGCCCTGAATCCAAGCCAAACGAGCCCCATTGAAATCGCGAACGCAAGGGTCGTAGGTTCCGGCACGGCGATGACACGCGCTGAGAAATTGGCCGGGACAGCACCACCGTCGATCAGAAACGTCGTCCAATTGCCTGCCGTGTCCCTCACCCAGAAATCATCAAAGCTTGCGCCAACGATCGGGGGGTCAAACACTAACAGACCAGCCTGCTCGCCGAGATCAATACCCGCAAACCGCACCGCCCAGGTAAATGTGTTGCCGACCGTCACGGAAAGGCCTTGCGCGAGGACTGTTTGGAAACCCTTGTCCAGCGGGAAAGCACCGCTGCTATAGAGCCGAGTTCCTGGTGCCGTTCCACCCGCGCCGTTATTCTGATAGAAGAACAGCTCGGCTTGCTCATTGCCGTTGGCATTTGCGCCAAGAAAGTACTCAAACTGGAAGTCAGTAATGCGCCGCTCGTTTCCAGCCAGGAACACTTGGTCGCCGAACTCAATGGCATTGCCTGGAAAAAACGTTCGATCCAGGTAGTTCGTGGACGCCGTATTGTCAAAAACTGTTGCCCCAAAACCGTTCGCACAAAACAGTAAGGAGGCCGCCAAGACAACCGACTTCGATAGGTGAGCTTTAGTATTAGTCATAGTTCCCTGAGAGTTTTTCAAAATTCTACGCGTTTTCTATACTCCAGAACTCGCGGCATTAATTGCTTATCTGGTCAGGCTTTTATTCGTTTCAGGCGGTCAAGTCAAGTGATTTCTTGCGATTTTCGGCGCTGATTCAAATGCCAAATTGGCTGCGGAAGTGCTTTGGCTATTTCTGCTTAGAATGATTCTCATGGAGGCATTCCTGGCGCGATGCGTCACGAAGTCGCGTCACTTTTGGCGGGCTAGATTTAGGCGCTAGAGCCGCCAATAGGATGTCGCCACGCGACCAAATCCTCTTGCAACTTTTCTTTGCCGCCCACCAATTGGTGCGGTTCGCAATGATAATTCGCAAAGGCCATGAAAGCAAAATACACACGGCTGACCGACGCGCTTTACGCCTATCTGGCTGAATGCCGAAGCGCCGCTGGTGATCCCGTTCTGGAGTCTTTGCGGACGCAGACTGAAGCCCTGGGGGATGTCAGCCGGATGCAAATCAGCCGTGAACAAGGCAGTTTTCTTACTATCCTCACGACGGCGGTTGGGGCTCGACTTGCCATAGAGATCGGCACTTTTACTGGTTACAGCGCCCTCTGCATTGCGCGTGGATTGGCAGATGGGGGACAGATAATTGCGATCGACCGGAGCCCGGAGTGGACCGCGATTGCGAGGAGGTTTTGGATTCAGGCTGGCGTGGAAGCCAAAATAGATCTCCGTTTGGGAGAGGCGATCTCGGTGCTCGAAGGGATCGACCCCAATCTGGTGTTCGACCTTGCGTTTATCGACGGTGACAAAACTGAGTATGACGCCTATTACGAACTGATTCTGCCGCGCCTGAAACGAAACGGTTTGGTCTTGTTCGACAATATGCTCTGGGGCGGGAGACTCGGCGCGCAATCCGCGGAGGACCCGGAGGGTCGCGCCATAGACGCGTTGAATCGCAAACTGTCCAGTGACCGGCGCGTCGAAACGGTGTTGCTACCCATCGCGGACGGCATCCAGTTTTGCCGGAAGCTGTGAAGGTCCGTGAGGCGGATACTTGCCTCGGCACAGGTCACGAACCTCAAGACAGCTCAGACCAGGTCCCACAGGCCCCCGCGGGCTGGCTTCAACCTTCCTTGATGGAAGATGGCGGATAGCCTATGCTGCGTGGAGTCGCACCGCAATGAACACCGCCAGCCACGTGCCTTTCCTGTTGCGTCCAGCGGCTTTGGCAAGCGTTGCCTGGCTCGCTTCGGTGACAGGGTCGATCGGACTCCAAGGGGCCACGATCTCTGAGGACGTTGAATTCTTCGAGAAGAAGATCCGGCCCGTCCTGGTTGAGCAATGCGTCAAGTGTCACAGTGCGGCCAGCGAAAAGCTCAAAGGGAATCTCCGCCTGGATTCGCGCGCGGGCATGCTTCGCGGAGGCGATACCGGTCCGGCTGTTGTTCCTGGCGATCCTGAAAAAAGCCTGCTGATCCAAGCGATACGTTATTCCAAACCGGACCTTCAGATGCCGCCCAAGAGCCGGTTGCCGAATCAGCAAGTCGCGGACTTTGTCGAATGGATTCAGCAGGGCGCCGTCTGGCCAGCGGAGGCCGCCGCCCGGCAAACGGTGCAAACCGGAGCGGTCGATCTGAACCAACGGCGTCGCTCACATTGGGCCTGGCGTCCGATCGAATCGACGCGACCGCCGCCCGTGATCGACACCGGCTGGGTTCGCAGTCCCGTTGATCAATTCCTTCTGGCGACTCTGGAGAAATCCGGAGCCCGATTTGCGGCTGTGGCAGATAAGAGGACCCTGATCCGTCGGCTCTATTTTGATTTGGTTGGTCTTCCCCCTCTGCGTCAGGAGGTGGAGTCCTTTCTTCAAGACCGTTCACCCGGCGCCTATGACCAACTCGTGGGCCGGCTCCTTGCTTCGCCCCACTTTGGCGAGCGCTGGGCACGGCATTGGCTGGATTTGGTCCGTTACGCCGAGACCCTGGGTCACGAGTTTGACTACCCGATTCACAACGCCTGGCGCTATCGCGATTATGTCATCCGCGCGTTCAATGCTGATGTGCCTTACGACGAATTCGTGATGGAGCATATTGCCGGCGATTTGGTCCCAGTCCCTCGGCGGCATCCCACCGATGGCTTCAACGAATCCATCATCGGCACGGCATTCTTCTGGTTCGCCCAACAGACGCACTCACCGGTCGATGTCCGGCAGCACCAGGCGGAGGTGATCGAAAACCAGATCGACGTGCTCGCGAAAACTTTCCTCGGCGTGACCGTGGCCTGCGCGCGTTGCCACGACCACAAATTCGACGCCATCTCAACGCGTGACTTTTACGCTCTGTACGGCGTTTTCGCGAGCTCGCGATATGCCCAGCGCTCAATCGAACCGGTCGAGGCAACAGCAGAGGTTGTCGATAGATTGAAGTGGCTCAAGGTCGAGATCAGAAGCGCGCTTTCAGGCATGTGGGCCCGGCAGACCAAGAATGTCGCTCAATATCTTTTGGCTGAACGAGCGCTGCAGGCACCTTCCGGAGAATCGTGCGAGCAGGTTGCCCGTGAATTGCGGCTCGATGCAGGCCGCCTTTCGCGTTGGCGCACGGCGCTCCAGCAAACAACAAATTCGGCGCAAGCCCATCCCCTGCAAATCTGGAAGCGCTTCAGCGCTTGCGCAGTCGCTGAAAATCCAGAGGCATTTGCGGAGCAATGGAGCGCGCTGCGATCCGAATCGAAGCCGCCGGCTGAGACCAGCTCCGCAAGTCCGAGCGCGCTTAGCGTGTTTGCTGATTTCCGCTCCCAGGACTACAGCGGCTGGTGTCTCGATGGAGAAGGGTTCGGGCATGCGCCTAGTCCTGCTGGAGAGTGGATCACCGGCACCACCAACCAGCCCGTGGTGAAGATCCTGGCCGAACCCTCCGCGCACAGCGGCGTGGTTTCGTTGCGCCTGCAAGGCACACTCCGGTCTTCAACCTTCACGATTACGAACCGGTTCCTCCACCTGCTCGCAAGCGGTCGCGACGCCCGGATAAACCTGTTCGTCGATAATTTCGGGCTGATTCAAAGCCCGATCTACGGCGCGCTGCGCCAGGTCTTGAATCATGACAATTTCCGCTGGCTGACGATTGATGTGAGCATGTGGATAGGCCACCGCGCCTACCTCGAATTCAGCGACATCTCGACTCCCGACTTGGCCGGCGGCGGGAAAACGGAAGGTTACAGCCCAAAAGGCTTCGTGGCAGTCAGCCGGATTCTTTTTTCGGACGACAAATCTCCGCCGACGGAGCCAACTTCGAACACCGCATTGCCGTTGCTGGGCGAGGCCCCGGTTGATTCCATTGAGGCCCTCGCCGAACGCTACCAACAGGCGGTTAGCGACGCGGTGGATGCCTGGACGTCGGCGACTCTCGCCAAATCGGAAAAGGGACGCGCGCAAATCGCTTTGCTGAATTGGCTCATTCAACATCGCCTGCTCGACGCGTCGCCCCCAGGCGTGACGGCAGAACAAGTCGCGCGACTCGGAAAACTCTGGAACGACTTTCATCAGTTGGAGTCCGCTCTTCCCGTTCCGGCGCGCACGCCCGGCATGGCCGATGGGACTGGTCTTGACGAACACGTCTTCATCCGCGGCAATCCGAAGAACCTGGGCGAGGCAGTCCCGCGCCGTTTCCTGGAAGCGATTGGCGGGGCCGATCAACCAATTTTCAGAGAAGGCAGCGGGCGGCTCGAACTCGCGCGTCGAATCACCGATCCCGCAAACCCTTTCCTGGCGCGAGTCATGGTCAACCGTGTTTGGCATCACCTCTTCGGTCGCGGCCTCGTCGCTACGCCGGACGATTTTGGTGTCCTGGGCCAACCTCCGACCCATCCGGAACTTCTCGACTGGCTCGCGGCCTATTTTCGCGACGAAGCCCGTTGGTCGATGAAGAAGCTGATCCATCTGCTGGTGACTTCGAGCGCGTATCGGATGTCCAGCAAGCCGTCAGACGCCGCGCTCGAAGCGAAGGACCCGGACAACGCCTTGCTCCATCGTATGCGCGTCCGCCGTCTCGAAGGCGAGGTCATCCGCGACGCCGTGCTCGCCGTCTCTGGACGATTGGATCCGACGATGTTCGGTCCCTCCGTGCCCGTGCATTTGAATGAGTTCATGGATGGCCGAGGCCGCCCGGCGAAAAGCGGACCGCCCGATGGCGCCGGACGGCGCAGCATTTATCTCGAAGTTCGGCGTAATTTTCTTTCGCCGATGATGCGCACCTTCGATGCGCCGGTTCCCTTCACGACCGTGGGCAGACGCACGGTGTCGAACGTCCCGGCCCAATCCTTGATCCTGATGAACGATCCTTTCGTTGCGGAGCAGGCGCGCACCTGGGCCAGGCGGTTGCTTCGCCATCCGGAACAGAAATCGGAGGCACGCATCGCGGACATGTTCTACGCCGCTTTTGGCCGTCCGCCGTCGCCGGCGGAACTTTCCGACGCGCTGGATTTTCTCAAGCGTCAGACCGAATCCTATGCTTTGAGCGGCCCGTCGCTGGAGGACAGAGAACAGCCCTGGGCCGATTTGTGCCACGTGATTTTTAACGCGAAGGAATTTATCTTCATCGAGTGAAGCCTCTGCGCCATTGCGGCAGATTTCTGAATCGCCCGTTGACCCGGCGCGAAATGCTTGGCCAATGCGCTGACGGCTTCGGAATGGTGGCTCTACTTGGTTTGTTGAGCAGCAAGGCGTTTGGCACAACGTCGGCTCCAGGGCTTCCCGGAAAATCCAACCCGCTCTTGCCCCGCCCGCCTCAGTTTCCTGCCAGAGCTCGCAACGTCATTTTTCTCTACATGGACGGCGGCCCTTCGCAAGTGGACACGTTCGATCCCAAACCTCGGCTCACGTCCGAGCATGGGCAGCCGTTCAAAATGAAGGTCGAACCCACGCAGTTCAACAACAACGGCAGCACCTTCGCGAGTCCGTGGACGTTCCGGCAACACGGCGCCGGCGGGATTCCTGTCAGCAGTCTTTTCCCACACGTCGCCGAATGCGCCGATGACCTCTGCGTGATCCGGTCGATGGTCTCGAATTTCTCGGAGCACACGAATGCGAATTACTTTCTTCACACGGGACTCGGCCTTTCCGGAAGGCCGAGCATGGGCGCCTGGGTGGGCTATGGCCTCGGAACGGAAAACCAGAATCTTCCGGGATTCGTCGTCCTGAATGGAGGTCTGATTCCGCCGGGCGGCCTGGAGAATTTCGGCAGCGGCTTTTTGCCGGCGACCTTTCAAGCTTCGATTTTTCGCGCCGGGCCAAATCCGCTGGCGAACATCAAACCCGCCGAAGCCGGACCGGAATTGCAGCAAAACAAACTGGCTCTCATGCGGTCGCTGGATCGCCGGCTCCTGGATCGTGCCGGCCCCGTGGATCAGCTCGAATCGGCCATCGCCAATTACGAACTGGCTTTCCGGATGCAAGCTGCGGTGCCCGAACTGATGGAGATCAAAGGCGAATCCGAAGCCACCCAAAAGCTCTACGCGCTGGACGCGGCCTACGAACCGACCCGCATCTTTGGCGCCGAATGCTTGATCGCGCGGCGCCTGATCGAACGTGGTGTGCGCTTCGTCGAACTCACCTGCCCTGTCGTCGGCGGAGACCGCTGGGACCAGCATGGGCAATTGAAGGTCGGACACGAAAACAACGCTCGCGCCGTCGATCAACCGATCGCCGCTTTGCTGAAGGATCTGAAGGCTCGCGGGCTGTTGGACGAGACCCTCGTGATCTGGGCCGGCGAATTCGGCCGAACTCCGTTTGCCCAAGGCTCGGACGGCCGCGATCACAATCCTTTCGGTTTCTCCATCTGGCTGGCCGGCGGCGGAGTCAAAGGCGGCATGATCTATGGCGCCACCGACGAATACGGCTACAAGGTGATCGAGAACAAAGTCCACATCCACGATCTTCACGCCACCATGCTGCACCTGCTGGGGGTCGACCACACGCAACTTACCTTCCGATTCTCCGGTCGCGACATGCGGTTGACGGACGTTCACGGCGAGGTCGTGCATGAGGTTATCGCCTCTGCGATTTCTCCACTTCCTCTTTCCTCGGCATTTCCATGAAGATCACCGCCATCCAGACGCTCGTTTGTCACGCGCGCATGCGCAATTGGGTTTTTGTCAAAGTGCTCACGGACCAGGACGGCCTGTGGGGCTGGGGCGAAGCCACGCTGGAATGGCACACCCGCTCGGTCATCGGCGCCGTCGAGGACATCTCTCATTTGCTGATTGGCCAGGACCCGACGCGCATCGAGCATCTTTGGCAAATCATGTATCGCCAGCATTTCTGGCACGGCAACGGCGCGATCCGCGGCACAGCCATCAGCGGCATCGATCTCGCGCTTTGGGATATCGCCGGCAAAATTCACGGCGTGCCGTGCCACAAACTTTGGGGTGGTCCCGTGCGCGATTACATCCGCCTCTACTGCCATTTGGGCGGCGGAAAGATGGAAGACTTTTATTGCACCAGCCCGGCGGACGCGTCGCGCTTCGCGGACCTGGCGAAGAAGGCGGTGGAGGAAGGTTTCACCGCTTTCAAATCCATGGCTGTGCCGGAGACAATGCCGCTGGAGGGTTTGCAGCCGATCCGTTATGCGGAGGCCTGCGTGCGCGCGATGCGCGAAGCCGTGGGCGACGGTATTGACATCATGGTTGATTGTCACGCCCGGCCCAGTCCGCGCATGGGGATGCTGTTCGCCCAGGCGCTTGAACCTTACAACCTTTACTGGTTCGAGGAGCCGTGCTGGCCGGAAGTGATGGACGACATCGCGCTCATCCAGCGCTCCGTCAAAACACCGATTGCCACGGGCGAACGGCTCATCGGAATTCACGCCTTCCGAGAGTTGCTCGAAAAGCGCGCCGCGAGCGTAATCCAGCCGGACATCACCCATTGCGGCGGCTTAAGCGAAGCGCGGCGCATCGCGGCGATGGCCGAGGCGTATCGGGTGGCGATGGCCCCGCACAATCCGCAGGGGCCGGTCAGCACTGCGGCCTCGCTGGAATTCGGCTTCGCCACGCCGTCCTACATCATCTGCGAGACGGTGCACAGTGACGTGCCCTGGCGGCAGGACATCGTTCGCGAAGGTTTCACCGTGGAAAAGACGGGACGCATCGTTCGTCCGAACATCAAACCCGGGCTGGGCATTGAGATCGACGAGAAAGTAGTGGCGAAGCATCCGTTCCAGCAAGAGATTGTGCAGCGGACGTTCTACAAAGATGGCGCTGCGGGGGATTGGTAATTCGCGAGAGCGTGGGAGCGTTACAGCGTATAGAGCGGTTAAACGAGTTAAATGGGTTAAATAGGTGAAATGAACTGGAACTGGGCTACTGATTTGACCATTCAACCATTCAACTTATTTAAGAGCGTGTCCGAAAATTCCGCGGGGTCCTGTTTTCGCGCCAAAGGCCGGATGGCGAGGCGCGACGAAGGAGAATATCCTCCCTGGATCTTCGACTGAGGAGCAACGAAGCCAGGCGGCCTTTGGCGCGAAAACCCTCCGGGCGGCGGGTCTTTTGTCCGTGGCCTGCGTTGGCTCGGTCCTTACAGCCCGCGTTGGGGATGCTCGGACCTCGCCGCCTTGGCCACAGCCAAAATCCCTCGCCGCAGGACCCCGCGCAATTTTCGGACACGCTCTAAGGCATACAAACGCGGCTCACGGATTATCACCGGCCTCTGATTCCTCCGGTTCATTCGCTTCTGTCGTGGACTGGTGGAGCGCCACCAGAGCGTTGAGCGCGGCTTGAGATTCCGCCTCCTTCTTGCTCTTGCCGCTTCCCCGGCCGAGTTCTTCCTTTCGATAAAACACGGCGCACTCGAAGACGCGATCGTGGTCCGGGCCAGACACGGACAACATGATATAACGTGGCGGCTCAGGCGAGCGGGCTTGCAGGACCTCCTGGAGTTCGCCTTTCGGGTTTTCCAGATTGGGCAACACTTCCAGATCGCCGAACACATCGCGAAACTGGCGGAGAATAAATTCCTGAGCCGATTCAAATCCGCCGTCCATGAAGATCGCGCCCAGCAACGCTTCAAACGCGTCGGCAAGCGTGGACGGACGATCTCGTCCTCCGTTGAGTTCCTCGCCGCGGCTGAGGATCAGGTGCTGTCCCAGTTCGAGGCGGCGGCCATGTTCGGCCAGCGAACGGCGGTTGACCAATTGCGCGCGGGCTTTGGTCAACGGCCCTTCGCCGAAGTCCGGGAATCTTTCATACAACACGCGCGTCAGAACCAACTGCAGAACCGCATCCCCCAGAAATTCGAGCCGCTGGTTGTGGTGGACGTTGTTGCCGTGCTCGTGCGCGACCGACGGATGCGTCACCGCCAGACGCAGCAGTTCGACATCTCGAAAGGCGTAGCCTAAACGACTCTGAAGTGGGCCAAGGTCCGACACAGTCCAAAGTTCAAACGGTAGAGGATTGCGCCACCGCGATAGATTCTTCAGTCGATTGCGATCCGTCCGTCTTGTTCTCGGTTCCTCCGGGGCCGGAACCGCTCTCCTTTTGCGCCTCGGTTCCCGACGCCGCGGGGGCACGCGGGTTCACGCCATGCTCGAGCAACCGGGCGACTTCACGCTGCACCTCCTCGAGTTTATCCAACTTCAGGTTCGGATCGGGAATTTGGAACAGGTCGCCGGTGCCCGCGTGCTCGTAAACAAAAATCCTTTGCTGATGCTCCAAAAGCTGGGCTTTGACCTTCAGCAGACGCTTCCGTTCGAGCATGACGGCGAGGATAAACCGGGCCGCCGCATGGCTCGGATCATTCTGCTCGATGAGTTTGCGCAACAGTGACTCGGCCGTTTCCTTCTGGATCGGATCCGGCGGCGCCGCGGGAGGCACGGTATAGATGCTCTGCCAGTAGGAAATGAAACCTTTGCGGTCCGTCGCGCCCTGGCTGTATTGGGTGCTCCAGCAGTTCTCGCAGACATCCAGCCGCTCGTAAGCGCTTTTGTGATCGAACAGCAAGGTGTGAAAAGGTTCCTTGTCGGCGAACGGCTTGTGGCACGCCTGACAGGCATGCGCGCGGCTCTGAATGTTCCACTCGATCATTGGACAGGCGCTGATGCGTTAACCATTTGGTTCAATTGGATTATTGTCAACTCGGCCGGTCCCTGCAATCTCATTCCACGGAGGGGCGTCCGAGAATCTCGCTGAATAGGCCACGGTGCGCGGCAGACGTCTGTCAGGGTCTCCTGCTCCTAATCTTACTCATAATCTTCATCTCTCCCCAGCGGACACACGGATTAGGATTAAGAGTAGGAGAGAATGACGCTTGTCTGATTCTTGCCCGAGCCGGGGTCGCACCAGTTGCGAATTCTTTCCCCTGCGGTGCTGGAACTGACGCGGATTAATTTCTCAATTATTTTGCGCCACACCGCGCCGCGCCTGAAGGATTTTGAATCCAGCCTGTTCGCTTTCGTCAACCGGGGGCGCATCGATGTTTCCGGCGGCCACCACGACGCGGGCGATTACAGCAAATACACGATCAATTCCGCGGCCTTGATTCACACGCTGGTCTTCGCCGCGGACGCGTTCACCGGAGTCGCGGAGCTGGACAATTTGGGGATTCCCGAAAGCGGGGATGGAATCAGCGACCTGATTCAGGAAGCGAAATGGGAGGCCGATTTCCTCGCCAAAATGCAGGACGCGGACGGCGGGTTGTATTTCCTGGTTTATCCCCGCAACCGCGCGTATGAGACCGACGTGCTGCCGGACCGGGGCGATCCGCAAATTGTCTGGCCGAAAACGACCTCAGTGACGGCGGCCGCGGCGGCGGCGCTGGCTCAATGCGCTTCGTCGCCGGTTTCAACGAAGTTACCCTGAAGCGGCGCGAGCGTATCTGGAGAAGGCCAAAAAGGCTTGGGAATTCCTGGCGAGCGCCATCGCTAAGCACGGCAAGCACGGCTCCTATCAGATCGCCAAGGAACGAAAGGCTCGGCGGCTCGTTATGCCGCGTAATCTGGATGGTCACCGTCGCCGGCGCTGATAAAGAAATCCTCGCGGTGGTTGCCCCGGCCGGAATCGTGACCGACTCCGGCACATCTCCTTCGAGCGTGCGGTAGTCATCCCACTTGGCTGCACTGCCCGACAGAGATCGCCGATGCCGAGACCGCGCCGGAGTTCTTGACGGTTTCGGCCACCTCCGACAATCCGGCGTTGCTGCGGGACTCCAGTTTCGTCTTCGGCGGCGACGGGGCGGATCGAACGCTCGTGATCACGCCGGCGACAGATCAGGTCGGTGGGGCGCGCATCACGCTTTCGGTCATGGATTCCGAAGGCCGGGCGGCAACCGCTTCTTTTCAGGTGCGGGTCGAAGACGCGCCGGCGCAGAAGGGCGATTTCAATGGCGACGGATTGCCGGATCTCATCTTCCAGGATGCGGACGGATTTCTGGCGGCCTGGTTGGTGAACCTGCAAACCATGAAAGCGGTCGAATTTCTCGTTCCGAGCAACGTCGGGGACCGGGACTTCCTCATCGTGGGCAGCGGCGACTTCAACGCAGATGGCTATGTGGACCTGGCGCTGCAATTCTCAGACGGCGCGCTCGCTGTGTGGTATCTGCAAGGCAAAAAACTCATCGGCGTAGGTATTCCTCATCCCGCGGAGACCGGCGACGCAGAATGGCGATTGGTTGCGACGGCAGATTGGGATTCGGACGGGAACACGGATTTTCTCTTTCAGCATCGAACCGAGGGAACACTGGCCGTTTGGTATCTCCACGGCATCAGGCTGACTCGAACCGAATTCCTGACCCCGCACCGCCCCGGCGGAACCTGGCGGGTTGTGTCGCCGTAAAGCGCAGGAATGCCGATGTCCGCCCGGCAATCGACCTCCAGCTGGTTCGCGTTCTGCTGGCCAGGAATTGCGATTTGGCCCGGTTTCATTCGCGCTCCGATCGCGTCGAATGGTCCGCGGTTGAAATCAGGCCGAGTTGTTCCGCAACCCAGGCGTCATCGAAGACGCGCGCGTAGATGCGATTGCGCACGGCGGCAAAGAATTCATCGGTGTTGAACGGCAGGTTCCGCACGGCATCGACTTCATCCACGAAGATGACGAGCGACCGGGCGTGGCGTTTTAGTTCGACCTCGCGGAGGGCCGTGAACAAGCGCTGCACGGGGCCGAGTCGCTCATGCCGCAGCCAAAAATCCTCGAACTCATCTTCCAATCGCAACGCGCGTCCGATGCGGCTGAGCAACCCGTCGTACCATTGCTCCGGGGTCACGTTCTGGCCGATGGCGGTCAAATCGAGGGCGACGACACTGACGCCGCGCTCGCGCAGTTTGTGCGCGGTGCGGACCATGAGCGAGGATTTGCCCATTTGCCGCGAAGTAAGGACGTAGCACAATTCGCCGCGGAGCAGGCCCTCGAACAGTTCTCGATCCGCCTGCCGCTCCACGTAGGAAGGCGAATCCGGACGCAGCGTGCCTTTGTCGTGGAAATAGCCGGCGCCGGCGCGGTGCAATTCCTGCAGCCGTTTCTTGGCCAGGGAAGACTCGATGCGCGCCAGCAGGAGCGTCGTGTTGCAGGGTTTGGGCAGGAAATCGTCGGCCCCCATTTTGATGCAATGCACGGCCGTGGCGGCTTCGTCGGAAGCCGAGAGCATGATGACCGGGATGGGGGCGAGCGCGGCGTCGGCTTTCAACTGAGCAATGACTTGGAAGCCGTCCAGTCCCGGCATGACCATGTCCAAGAGGATGAGATCGACGGACCGGCCGCGCAGCGCCGTCAACGCTTGGTCGCCATTCTCGGCCAAAAAGACTTTGCAGCCTTGCCGCCGCAACCGCCGCTCCAGCATTTCCCGGTTCAACGGATCGTCATCCACAACCAAAATGGCGGCGTCGGCCCAAACCGGGGAAAGGGTGGTATCGGGCAGCGCCGCGGCCTGGGCGGGCGGCGCGGGCCAGATGGATTCGAGAAGGCCCGGGTCGGCCGACGGCGCGCCTTGACCGCGGATCAGATACATCTCCAAGAGGTCCAGCAGGAGGAACGCGGCGGCGCGGATTTTGCCGAGGTCAGCGTGCACCATGGCGCGGCCGAGCTCGAGCGCTTGCTCTTGGAGAATTTCGCTGTAGCCGATGATGTGGTTCAACGGCGTGCGCAACTCGTGCTGCACTTGACGAAGATCGGGATTGGCCGGCTTTACTTGCTCGGGGTCGAAGTAGTAATTGACCAGCGACAAAACCTGCTTTCCGCCGGTGAGAATTCTCTGGAGATCCTCCGCGAGGTTGGGCCAGGCCGGATCCTCGGGCTCGTCTTGCAGCATTTCGCAATAACCCAAGACATGGTTGATGGGCGTGCGCAGGTCGTGCCGCACTTTGGCCAAATGCAAACTCCGCGCGCGGGCCGACTCGGGCTTGGAACGGCGAACCTCGGCTGCCGGAGTTCCAGGTGAAGCGGTCGAACTCATGCGCGCGGGCGCCGGTCCAGTTGCGCCTGAATCTTCCCCAAGAGCCGGTCCAGTTCGATGGGCTTGGTGTCGAAATCGTCGCACCCGGCTTCGCGCGCTTTCTGTTCGTCACTCGACATGGCATGCGCGGTCAGGGCAATGATGGGAATGGCTTGAGTGGCGGCGTCCTTCTTCAACTGGCGCGTGGCTTCCCAGCCATCCACGACGGGCAGGCTCATGTCCATGAGGATCACGTCGGGCTGCTGTTGACGGGCGGCGTCCAGGCCTTGCTGGCCGTCGAGCGCGAGGACGACCTGATGGCCGCGGCGTTCCAACCGCCGTGAAAGCATGTCGCGGTTCATTTCGTTATCTTCGACGAGGAGGATGCGGGCCATAGGAGGTTACCTTTCTTTGCGTCGGTGCGGGGCGTGGGCCATGACCAAGCGCCGGATTTCATGGAGGAGTTGATCGAGACGGTAAGCGCCCTTTTCGAGGACTTGCGTGACGTAGCCGTTGAGCCGGCGGCGATCATCTTCCGTGAGGTCTTTGGCCGTGATGACGATGATCGGCACAGCCTGGCCCTCCGGCTGTCGGCGAAATTCCCGGACGAACTCGAAGCCGTCCATCTCCGGCATCATCACGTCGAGCGTGATGACGTCGGGTTGCAGCTTCCGCGCGAGGTCCAGTCCCGCCGGGCCGTTGTTGGCCGTCGCCACGCGCCACCCCTCTTTGGCGAGGACGCGGCTCATCAAGTCGAGCACCGCGGGATCGTCGTCCACGACCAACACCGTCGTGCTCGCGGATGGCAACAGGTTGGACGGATCGGCCGGCGCGGCCTTGCTCGTTTCGTTGTCCGGGAGACGGGGCGCCTCGGCCGGGAGAGTCACGGTGAAGGTCGAGCCCTGTCGCCATATTCGTGCGAGGCCATCCAGAGTCGGGCAAATAACGATGTTCATCTTGGGTCGGAAACCGTGCGGCACTTTAGGGCCGAGCGCAAGTTTCACCAATCCAGTCCGAGCAGCCAAGCGGATTTACTGTGCCTTCCCGGTCGAACACGTTTGCACTCATGCTCACTGAATGCGTTGAAGCTGATGGTGGCAACAATTGGGATTTCTGTGCGCCCCCCCCGACCGTGCCATCCATCTGGATGGATGGCCAGCGTAGGGCGAATCACACCAACACTTCGCCGCAGATCATCCGCTGGCCTAGAGAATGATTGCCACTGCACCAAATCGTTCTCGTCGAGCCGGAGCTTGACGGGCGGTGGTCTTGTTCTGGCTCATGGCTTCCCTGCACTGGACAATCCGAGCGCCTGTGGCCGTTGGAGCGGATAAATCACGATCGCCTGCGCGGCGTGATCGGCGGCGGCGTTGGCGCGGCGATGGATCGCGATGGCGCGGTCGCGCGCGTTGTCGTCGGGGCGGTACCGCTCGTGAAGCTTCCGATGCTCGGCGGCCTTGGCGTCGTCGCCAAGCTGGGTGTGGATCAGCATCAGATTGTAGTGAGCCGTGAGATTCTCGCTGTCGAGCGCGAGTGTTCTTTCAAATTGAGCTTGGGCCTGGAGCAGGAACTCGCGCCGGCGTTCCTTGTTTTCTTCGCCTTGCTCCAGTTTGGCGCGCTCGACCAGCGTCTGGCCGAGTTCGTTGATGACTTCGTAATCCTTGCTGAAATCGAATCCGCGCTTCTCCAACTCCGGATAGCGGTCTTCCAGGATGCTGCGGAATTCCGTGATCGCTTTGTCCAGAAATCCGTTCTGTTTGTTCACCAGTCCGTTGAACCACGCCACCGTCCAGCGCGGGGCGGGCGGGTTGAATTTGACTGCGCGCTGCAGGGCGGTCACGGCGTCGTCCAGGCGGCCTTCTTTGAAGAAAACACGGGCCTGGTTGAGCGGGCCGTCCGCGTGGCCCAGTTTTTCCACTTCGGAAAAGGCCTGGGCCGCCTGGATCAATTCGCCTTTTTCGCTGCCTTTGTCGCCTTTGAGCAAGAGGCCGATGCCGTAGTCATTCCAGCGCTGCCATTCGGGAATGGTTGAGAGTTGGGAGTTGAGAGTTGAGGGCAGCGCCTGGCCACCTTCGACCTGGAACGTCACTTTGTCCGAGGCGATCGTTGTTATTGGGAGGTCGTTGATCACCTGGAGTGGCGCCCCGTTGGTGTAGCCCTGCCCCAGGACGTAGTTCATGTAAATCGTGTCGAACTTCCGATATTGGAATTTCACCTCGACCGTGAGCGGCTCCGTCGCATCCTCCGGAACCGTGAGCGCATAGTGCACGACCTGCGCGGCGCCTGGCGGAATCTGGTTATTGTAGAGCGGCGTGAAAATGTCCTGCGGATTCCGGCGGTCGATCCGATTCCCGTCCTTGTCGAGCATGTACACGTTGACGAAGTGCGACCAGGGATCGACTTCGTTGAACGGGCCGAGACCCCCGTTGCGGCCGATCACCCGTCCACCGCTGCTGACTTTCACGTCGGTCCAAAGTTCGTTTGAATCGGCGGTGCCTTGCGTCAGGGGGTGCCCCACGGTCAGAGTCCGCAAAACCACTTCCAACAGGTAAGTTTGGCCGCGTTTCAATGCCGGCACGTTGGGCCGCAGCGGCGCAATGAGGGGGCTGTCAATCGTGCCGCCTTCCTTGACCCCGAAAATATCGACCCGCGCGCAGTCCTTCAGAAAATCCTGATGCGCCTTCACGATGTCCGGCTGGTTGCGGAGGTGAGCCACGCCCGTGTTCGCCGCCGGAAACAGATGATCGTGGATGAACCGCGTGGAGCGGTTCGTCGGATTGAAGAAGTTCGCGCCGAAATCTTCCGACGCCTTCAGCGGCATGTGGCAGCTCGCGCAATTCTCCTTGGCCTTCGGCGGATAGTAAAAGCTTTTGGCGTTGTGACCGGACACGCCGCTTAACAGAAAGGTGTCGTAGTGATTCTGGCCGCGAAGGAATTCCTTGTAGTGATTCAGTTCGTAGGGAAGGCTGACCTTGTGGCAGGTCGAGCAGAACTCCGCGTTCTTGTGCAGCGGCTTCAGGAAGGTTTTCTTGTGAAACTCCGGTTTGGCTTTGACGAGTTGCTGGTTGATGAACTGAAGGAATCCGTTCGTGCTGAAAGCGAACGGGTAGTGAATCGGCTCCTCGATCGTGTAGTCCGCGTTGCCTTGCGTGCTGTTGACATTGACGATCGCGTGGCAGGCCGTGCACGTGATGCCCGCCTGCGAGGTCGGATGCTTCTCCAGGTCGAAATCGGGATCGTCAAACGCGCCGCTGAAGAACGGCACCACGTCGTGGCAACCCGCGCACCACCGCGACGCCTTCACCGAGCCATCCCGTTTCAGTGACACCTGGCGCGTCTCGCGGACGCTGAACAGGTACGGCTTGTTGTTGAAGGAACTGAAGTGATGCGCGCTGTGAAACCAGCCGGCGTAAGCGTCCTGATGGCATTTTAGACAGTAATCGTCCATCATCAGCGTCCG
Source organism: Verrucomicrobiota bacterium (assembly GCA_016871535.1). Classification (NCBI taxonomy): domain Bacteria; kingdom Pseudomonadati; phylum Verrucomicrobiota; species Verrucomicrobiota bacterium. Next base: position 19,190 of record VHCZ01000002.1, on the reverse strand, counting down.
GGCGGGGATGAAATTTCCGGATGCAGTCCGCGCCAGCGAGGGCAGAAAATATTTTTCCCCTTCCTTTGGCCCTTGCACGTTCCACTTCCGCGGATCCTGCGCATGCAACAGGACCATCGCGGCCACGACCACGCCCACGACGCCGGCCCAGGCCAAGCCGACGCGCCATTTGATTCGGGGTCCCGCCAGCCGATGAAGGATGTAAAGCCAGACCGCAAGCACCGGCGTGATGACGTGCGCCCAGTAAGCCATCGACCGGACATTCGGGTTCTTGATTTCAAAGAAATCCAGCCGGGTCAACGCCACTCCGGAAAAGAGGAGCACGAGACACACTCCGAACAAACCAAGCCCCACCCGCACGGCTCGCCGATTCGGGCGATGATAGGAGTTCTTGATGTGAACCGCGGCAAAAACTAGAAAAGGCACAATCAAAACCAGGCCCAACACGAGGTGGGCGAGGAACATGTACTGATAGAAATAATTCTGGTAAGTCAGCTTCGTGGCCCATTCCAGAATCGTAACGCTGAGAAGATAGGCGGAATTGGCGCCAAGGATTGCGACCAGTCCAAAGACAAAGAACAGCAAAACTCGCAGGCGCGGGCCAACCGCGCGGAAGTATTTTCTTTTCGGCCCATTGCCGATCGGTGGAGTATTCTCAGCAGTCATGAGTCATGGCCTTGAAGGCCAGCAAAGGAATCATGCTATTCTTTTCCGTCTGCGGCAAGCAGCGCATGGCGACACTGGAAAACCTGCCGGCAAACAGACATCGAGGCATTCCTGCTCCATAGACCGCAAGACCAGGCTCGCAACTTACGGTCCCGAGGCCAGCGTTATTGGCAATCTGTTCCGGCACTGACATGGCGCGCCAGTGAGATATTTTTCTCCCAGGAACCGAGGGATCGAAACCGCCGAGGGGCGACAGGCGTTCGGCGAGGGGCAGTCTGAGGGATCAGGGGGTGAAATGCCAAAGTGTGGAATTCCAGCAGGCTCGTTTTGGGATCGAATCCACCTTTTGCCGGATCGAACTTGGAGCAAACAGCCGTTTCGATGCTTTCTCGTTTTGGGAGACCGTTCTGGCGAACTCAGGACGAAGAATTTCTCCCGGAGCTATTCTGCTTGCGGGAGCCGAATAAGCGAGAGCCCGATCAAATCCGACGCGTCGCAGACACGCTGGTCACTGCTGCACATTTGATCGCCACCATGTAATTCCGCAGTTGCAACATGAATCGCATCGAAAGTTCGGAGCGGCACTTGCGGATGGCATTGTTCAATGACAGCGCCCGCCCGCTCGATCACATGGCGATCCAGAGGAAGCAACAAGAACTCTTGATCGCGGACCTTCTCCTGAAACAAGGCCCAACCAGTAAGGCGGTCGCGACGGGAAATCCGCCCTGCCCGCTCTTTGCTGAGCAGGGCGGATCGAACCTCCGCCACGGCCAGTTCCGATGTAACAAGGAATTGGCCGATCACCAGGCGGTGATACGCTTCGCTTTCCGGTTCGCGACTGACCAGTTTGACAATGACGCACGAGTCGAGGTACATGGACCTTACCAGCCTCGACCATCACGATCAGCGCGAATGATTTCCTCCGCGAACGGACCCGCGGTTTGCACGGGCATCGTCTTGAGATGTTCCCAGGTGCCGGTGAATTTTTTGCGAGCCGGTTTGTGCACTGGCGAAAGCACCGCCTTCGGGTTGCCATCGCTGGTGATGGTGATCTCGCGTCCGCTTGCCACCAGCTCCAGGAGCGCCGAAAGCTTGGCCTTCGCGGCCCGCACTGGAATCGAAAGGCCTACCCCAGGCAGAGCCACGGTCTCTTTCAAGATCATGGCTGATGGCACATGCTCCGGGAATTGGAATGTCTTTTTTCTCTTCACGCGCCCAATGTAGTCACATGTAACCACATTTCAACTCTTTTCTTCAAAATTCTTTCTGGAGATTGGGATATGGGATGCCGGCGTTTTCAAATCGCCGCGAATTCGCGGGCTTCGGCTGGCCAGCGTGGCGCATTTTGAATCGCGGGAATCACATCCTCCGGCAGTTCAGCCGCGCTCCACAACTCCCGATGCCTTGGATCCATGAAGCGCTCCTGGATGCAGCGCTCAAGCAACTCCAAGGCGGGCCGGAAGAAATCGCGCGTGTTCACGATCACGATAGGATTGAAGTAGAGCCCCAGGCGTTTCCATGTGATAGCCTCGAACAGTTCTTCCAGCGTTCCGCAACCGCCCGGCAGCGCGATGACCGCATCGGCGCCTCCGATCATGAGGCGCTTGCGTTCATGGAGATCGTGGACCAACCGCAGTTCCGTCAGACCTTTGTGCCCCCATTCCAGGTCGTTCATGAAGCGCGGCAGAATGCCGATCACCTTTCCGCCCTCGGCGAGGGCGCCGTCTGCGAGCTGGCCCATCGAACCCACCGCTCCACCGCCATACACGATGGTCACGGAATGCTGCGCAAGCACCTGGCCAAGCCGATTCGCAGCTTTCAGATACGCGGCGTCAATTTGGCGGCTCGACGCGCAGTAAACGCAGACACGTTGAATGGTCATTGGGTCAAGGCGTTAGTTGAGAAAAACTCTACTTCGCCGTTCCCCAGCGCCGATGCAAGAAACGCTCCATCGGCGAGAACAGGATTTTGTCTGCCAACAACCCGATGAGAACAATCACGATCATAATGCCGAGGACCTGGTCCATTTCATGCAGTTCGCGACCATAGTGCAGGACTTGGCCGAGCCCAATTCCGGTCATGATGGTCACGTAAATCTCCGCCGCCATCAAGGAACGCCAGGAAAAGGCCCAGCCCTGCTTCATACCGCTGACGATGAAAGGTAGCGAGGCCGGGAAAATGACCTTGAACCACGTGTGAAGACCGGACGAACCCATGGTCCGTGCCGCGCGAGCGTAAATAGGGGGCACGTTGCGAACTCCCGCGTCCGTGGCCAGGATGATGGACCAAACGGATCCCATGATAACGATGAAGAAAATGGCAGCTTCGGTCTGGCCAAACCAGAGCAACGCCAGCGGCGCCCAACAAACGCTAGGCAACGTCTGCAAACCCAGAGCTAGCAGTCCGATGGTATCTTCACAGAATTTGAATCGCGCGTTCAGCAATCCCAAGGGCAGGCCGGCTCCCAGGCCAATGGCATATCCGAGCAGGAGCCGTTTCAAAGTGATGAAGCTGGCGTCCAGCAGAGAGCGGTCTTTGATGGATTCAAAAAAATATTTCCCAATCCCCAGCGGCGATGGGGCCATCACCGGCGGCCAGATCCCTTCGCGCACCAAGATTTCCCAGATGCCAACCACCACCGCGAAAAAGAGCGCGAAAACCATCCATCGCTTCATTCGGTCACCTCCAACGTCTCGGTCTTCAAATGGCGCTTCAACGCGCGCGTGATCTCCGTGGAATATTTGGCCAGATCGACGCTGCTGATGTCGCGCGGCCTTGGGAGATCGACCGTGAACTGCTCCTGGATGCGTCCGGGATGCGGCGAGAATAAAACCACCCGATCGCCCAGACAGGCGGCTTCCCGGACGTTGTGAGTCACGAAGACAATTGTTTTCTGGCGTTTCGCCCAGATTCCCTGGATATCGCCGTAAAGTTGTTCGCGCGTCAAAGCGTCAAGGGAAGCGAACGGTTCGTCCATTAACAGGACGCGAGGGTTCGGCGCCAGAGCCCGAGCCAGAGCCACGCGTTGTTTCATGCCCCCCGACAATTCATGAATGTTCGAGCGCATGAATTTGTCCAACCCGACCAGATGCAGGTAAAATCTGGCGACCTCGCGGCGCTCTTTGTTCCCCAGATTGGGCTTGAGCTTCAGGCCAAAAAGAACGTTGCCCATCACATCCAGCCAGGGAAAGAGCGCCGATTCTTGGAACATCATCATCCGGTCGCTGCCGGCGCCGGTCACCGCTTTGCCGTCAGCCAGGACTTTGCCGGTATCTGGCATCTCCAGGCCAGCGATGATGTTGAGCAAAGTCGATTTGCCGCAACCGCTCGGGCCGACCAGGCAGACGAATTCGCCCTCACGCACGTGCAAAGTGACGTTGTCCAGCGCATGCACCGAGCCGCGCTGGGTCCGGAAGGTTTTGGACACTCCTTCCACGACCAGTTTTTCGGGAGGGACGTTGAGCAGTTCGGTATCGACGCTCATGGAAGCACTTCCTGCTGCGGGCCTTTTTCTCTGAGCACTTCGTTCAGCAGCCTCAATTCGTAAATGCGCGAAAGGTCGGGTTTCTGGCGGAGGAAGCCGATTCGATGCGCGTCTTCGGCGGACTTTAAGAGCGACGCACGAATCGGATCCGGCGTAAGTTCCAGGCGCTTCCACGCGCTGTCGAGTATGGTCTGCGGGAGGGCGCGCGTGGTTTCCGCTTTGATTTCCTCGTTAAGCGCCCTTTTGGCGTCGTCAGGATTCCGATTGATCCAATCCGTCAGTTCAACGTGCGCGGCGATCCACTTTTTGAGAAGGTCAGGCCGCTCCTTGAGAAACCGCACGCTGCTGACCAAATGGGTCGTGACGTATTGCCCCCTGGTTTCCGGCCAAAGCTTGCTTTCCTCGAAATAGACCTTGCCCTTGGCTTCAAGCATCAGTCGGGTCACCCAGGGTTCAACCGTCCATACCGCATCCAACTCGCCTTTTTGGAAGAGCGCGAGCTGGTCCGGGTTGGACGTCGGGACGACCAAAACGTCGCCCCCGGTCATGGTGACTCGATGCCCCCTGGATCGCAGCCACGAGCGTGCCGCGACGTCTTGCGTGTTGCCAAACTGAGGCGTCGCCACTTTCTTTCCCTTGAAATCTTCGTCGGCGTTGATGCGTCCGTCCGGTTGGACAACGAGCGCCGCGCCGCCGCTGCACGCTCCGGCCACGATCCGGATTTCTTCCCCGCGCGCTTTGAGATGGGCGTTGATCGCGGGGCTTGGGCCAACGTAGGTGAGATCGATGGCCTTGGTGAAGATCGCCTCCATCGCGGACGGGCCTGCGTTATAGACAAACCATTGAATTTCGATGCCGGGCCCTAAGCGCTGTTCAAACCAGCCCTTGCCTTGACGCGACAACCCGTGGGCAATCACCGCCTGCGCGTGAGTCAAGTTGGGGAAGTGCCCTACGCGAACCACGATCTTTTCTGCCTCGACCGTCTGTGCTGCCGTCAGTCCGAGACCTACAAATATGCCGAGCAGTTTCGTGAAGCCGGCTCTCAAAACGCTTGCTGTCCAGGCCAACCCTCTTAATCCATTTAACTCATTTAACATGTCTAACCTCGTCGGATTGCCCGATCCTTTCCGGGCTTGCTCTTTCCTGAGCGCGCGAATCCGTCGCGCCGTGCGTCCTTGGGTCTGTTCTGTTTGGCGAAAGGGACCGGCAATCCATCGCGCCGGATTTTCTGCAAGGCTACCTGGACCGTCTGGGCGAGGGTGTAGCGATCCAGAATATTCGCGATGGCGTTGCGCACATCGAGCATCAGCATTCGCAAGCCGCAATGCGCCTCGTCCGGACACGAACAGCGTTCGTAGAAGTTCTGGCTGACGCAGGCAATGGGCGCCAGGGGCCCTTCCAGTTTTCTCACGACGTCGCCGATGCGGATGGCATCCATCGGTTTGGCCAGGAAATAGCCCCCGTGTTTGCCCCGCTTGCTGTCCAGATATCCGGCTTCCTTCAATTCGACCAGGATGGCTTCCAGGAATTTGATCGGGATATTCTCTTTGTTGGCCACTTCGGCGATCTGCAGCATGGGCCGGCCCGTTTCCTGAGCCATGCCCAGGTCGATCATCGCTCGAAGTGCGTATTCGCCACGTTTTGTCAGTCGCATGCCTGCAAAGTCTAGAGCGTAAGTGGACAAATGCAACCGATTAAATCCGAAACCAGCCGGACCATGCCGGACCAGACTGGAGCGGCGCGAGAGGTTAGCGGGGTATAATGTGAACGTTGGGCGCCTTCACCAACGCCACGACCCGGTCTCCGGAATTCAAGGCGAGTTCCTCGCACGCCTGTTTGGTGAGCCAGGCCGCGAGCGGGAATCCGCAGTCGAGCTCGATTCGCACCATGGGACCTTCTCGGGTCAAAGATCCAACCGTCGCGGCCAGATGATTGCGCGCGCTGCTCGGTCGATCCTCGCCCTTTTGAATCATGACGTCCTCGGCCCGGATACAGACGAATACGTCGCGCGTCTGCGCGGGAAAGTCCGATGCGAGTGCGGCCAGTTTGGCTTCGCCGACGGACACCACGAGCAGCCCTTCGGCGGCGCTTTCGACGTGACCCGGTAGCACGGTTTCAATGCCGACGATGGATGCGACCGCCAAGTTTGCGGGACGGCTGAACACCACTTGCACCGGGCCCCGTTGCACGAGCATTCCGTTGTCGATCACCACGAGATCGTCGCCCAGCGAAAGCGCTTCGAGTCGGTCGTGAGTCACGAGCAAAGTGGGAATCCCCAGGTGCAGGAGCAAACGGCGCAGTTCACGGCGCAGGCGGAGGCGCGTGGGCGAATCGAGCGCGGACAGCGGTTCGTCGAGCAGGAGCAAGCGCGGCCGGCGCACGACGGCTCTGGCGAGGGCGACGCGTTGTTGCTGGCCTCCGGAAAGCTGCGCGGGAAGACGGCGTTCCAGTCCGGCCAGATCGAGCAGGTGCACAACTTCGCCGATCCGCGCGCAATGTTCGTTTGCCGCGAGGCCACGCAGACCGTAGGCGATATTGGCTTCGACGGTCAGGTGCGGGAACAGCGCGTAGTCCTGGGAAAGCGAGCCGATGTTTCGCTTTTGCGGTGGCAGGAAGACAGATGTCGAGGCGTCAAACCAGAGTTCCTCGCCGCACCGGATCACGCCGGAATCGGGCCGTTCGAGCCCGGCCAGACATCGGAGAACCGTAGTCTTCCCTGCCCCGGAAGCGCCGAAAAGGACCGTGATCGATGGTTGGCCGCAGGCGATGCTTAACGCGTCCACGTTGAGGAGCGGCCCGCCGGGAAATCGCCTGGCAAATTGCGCTACGATTTTTTCGGCCATACTGCCCAGACATTCCGTTGCAACGTGTAGGTGACGGCGAGGACAGCAAACGACAGGACGAGCAACAGGAGCGATGTCTTGCCCGCCGCTGAGTAGTCGAGACTCTGCATCGCGTCGTAGATGGAAATCGAAACCGTTCGCGTGGCGCCGGGCAAATTGCCACCCACCATGAGCACGACGCCAAATTCGCCAATCGTGTGGGCGAAGCTGAGGATCATTCCCGTGAGCACACCAGGCCAGGACAGCGGCAGAATGACGCGGAAGAACGTCCCCGCTCGTGTTTCCCCCAAGCACCAGGAAGCTTCGATGAATTTGCGGTCAACCGCCGCGAAGGCCGCCGCAAACGGCTGGACCGTGAATGGCATGCTGTAGAGCACGGATGCGACCAGCAGGCCTTCGAAGGAGAACGGCAGCAATTGACCCGTGAGGCTCTCATAAAATCGGCCGAAGGGACTGCGTGGCCCCATGGCAAGCAGGAGGTAGAAGCCGAGCACGGTCGGCGGCAGCACCAACGGCAGCGCCACGACGGCCTCGACAAGAAATTTCCACCGCCATCTTGAAGTCGCCAGCCAGTAGGCCGCGGGCAGGCCCGCCAGGAAGAGAATCAGCGTCGTCAGCGAAGCGAGCCGGAGCGAAAGGATGATGGCGTTCCAGTCCATGCTGACCGCCTATTCGTTCGGTGGAGAAAACCCGTAGCGCCGCAACGTGCTTTGGCCAGCGGGACTCAAGACGAAGGCCCGCAATTCCTGCGCGGCTTTCCGGTGTTTGGCCCATGTCAGGATGACACCGCCTTGTTGCATGCGGGGATACGCGTCGAGCGGGATTTCCCAGAAGCGCCCTTTCTCTTTCAAACTTGGCCCCAAGGCCAGACTCAGAGCGATGATGCCGATGTCGGCCGCCCCACTTTCGATGAACTGAGCCGTTTGCGCGACATTCTCTCCATACACCAATCGTTCCCTGACCGAGCCATAGATTCCAAGTTTCTGCAGCGCGTCGATGGCGGCCTTCCCATAAGGCGCGTGTTCCGGATTGGCGACCGCGATCTTTCGCACGGAGGAGTGTTTGAACGCTTCGAGGCCCATCCTGGGTAGATCAAGCGGTGAACTCTTCAATGTCCAGACAACAATTCGTCCCGTGGCATAAGTGAACTGGGTGCTCGCGTCCGCCAGCCCTGCCTCGATGAGACGCATCGGATAAGAGACGTCCGCCGAGAAGAAAATGTCGAATGGCGCTCGCTGGGCGAGTTGCGAGTAAAAGTTGCCGGACGAGCCGTAGCTGATTCGAACTTTAATATCCGGCCTGGCACGCTTGAACTCGAGCGCGATCTCGTCCAACGCGAACTTCAAGTCCGCTGCCGCGGCAATGGTCACGGTTTGCCGCGCCTTCGACTCATCAGACCCGGTTTGGCGGCAGGCAGGCAACATTGCGAATATCAGCGATGCGAGCAAAGCCAGGAACGTTCCGGGTTCGCGGGCCTTTGTTCGCCTCGTTGCCATTTGTTTCGCCTCTCACTCTCCAGAGTAACCGGCGACAGGCGGGCCAGAACCCGGTTCGCGAAAGTTACGCACGCGCAGCGACGAGGGGTTGAGCGGCGTCGCGTGCGCATCGTAGAAAAGGCCGTTGAAACGTCCATGGTGGCGTGGCGGGTAATGGCTGGCCGCGCCGAAAGGGAGCCACGGCGGCCTCGGCGGCGCGAGCACACGCGAGTCCGAACAACCTGGACTGCGCCGGTGATCCCAAATGATGAGGCGGTCGCTCGATTCGGTGACGAAGGAATCCCGCTGGAGCATCGGGCTCCCCGTGGAATAATTCATGCCGTAGCCGCATTGCCACTGCGTTTCAACTGGGCACTTGAAAAGGTTCGTGGTTCCACAATAGCCGTAGAGAAGGCCCTGCTTGAACCCCGCTCCCGGTGGACCGTCGGGCGCTTGCGTTGGATCGTACGGTGCCCACCACTGCTCGTTGGGTCCGGTTGGCGGCCGGTTGTTGGGGCCGTTCCCGCTGGGCACGCCCGCAGCCAGACCGTTGCGATCCTTGGGGGTATCCGGGCACGAGCGGTAGGGAATGTTGAGGTCCGCGTAATCGCCTCGATACATCGTGTAGGCCAGCCCGATTTGTTTGAGGTTGTTCAGGCATTGCGTCTGCCTGGCCTTTGACTTGGCCTTGGCCAGCGCGGGCAAGAGCAATCCGGCAAGCACCGCGATGATCGCCAGCGCGACCAGTAGCTCGACGAGCGTGAAGGCTGAGGTGTTCGATGGCTTCATGCGATGGGACTCTGCTCCCAGGGGCGCTGTCGGCCCCGGCTAGGCGAGCTTCTAGTTCAATCGATATATTCCGTCAAGTATATCGGAGCGCCGGTCTCCGACCCGACGGGCATCGGTGCGGCTTCAGAATCGCTCCGGATCGGAGACCGGCGCTCCGGTTGATGGGAAGAATTGCTGGCTTCGTGCAACTCGCCAGCCCGGCTCCCTCTCCCCGTTGCTTGATTAGTTCGGCCAAGAAGCTTGCCTGCCTCCGGTGACTAAGTTAGGGTATGGCACCGTCTTGAAGACAAACTGAGCTAAAGTCTATGAACGAAAACTCTGATATCCTCTCGGCCGACAACGCATCGCGCCGTTCATTCATCAAGAAAACTGCGACCGCGACCGCGGCGGCCGTGGCAGCCTCCAACGTCCTGAAAACCCCGGTTTACGGACAGAACCAGGCTCCTTCCACCGGGAAAGTGATTGGCGCGAACGATCGCATTGCTGTCGGATATATCGGAGTCGGCAGCCAGGGTATGGCGCACGTGCGACACCAAAAAACGCACGCCCAGGCCAACAACATCGTCCAGGCCGCCGTTTGCGACCTTTATCAGAAACGCCTCCAAGCCGCCCAGAAGTACATTGGCTTGCCAGATTCGAACGCATATGCCGACCACCGAAAGCTGCTCGAACGAAAGGATATCGATGCCATTGTCGTTGCTACAGTGGACAACTGGCATGCGCAGGTGGCGATTGACGCCATGGAAGCCGGCAAGCACGTGTACGGCGAAAAACCGCTTGCCCGCTACCTGGAAGAAGGATTCGCGATTTACGACACGGTCCGGCGCACCAAAAAGGTTTTCCAGATCGGATCGCAGTACTGCGCCGATCCCATGATCCACCAGGCTGCAACATGGATCAAAGAAGGCAAGCTCGGCCCGTTGGTCTGGGGGCAAGGCTCTTACTGCCGCAACAATCCCAAGAACGACGAATGGCAATACCCGATCGATGCGGATGCGAATGAAAGCAACCTCGACTGGAACCGTTGGCTCGGCAAAGCCCCGAAAATCCCCTTCAATCCCCAGCATTACTTCTCATGGCACAAATACTACACCTACAATTCGGGGATCGTCGGCAATTTGCTCCCGCATAAATTCCTGCCGCTGATGCTGGCGACGGGGAATCCGGAATTCCCGCGGCGCGTCGTGTGCACTGGCACACGGAAGATTTCCACAAATCGTGAGATCACCGACACCACGCATTTGCTGACCGAGTTTCCGAGCGGGTTGACACTCGTCATTGCCGGAACGACCTGCAACGAATTTGGCTTGCCGGACGTTCTGCGCGGCCGCAAGGCGCGCATCGAGTTCTCTTCCAGCAGCAACTACGCGGAACTGAAACCGGAGCGCATATTCTCTGAGGAAGTCGAAGCCGACAAATTCACCCACCCTCAAAAAATAGGCGACGTGCCCACGCTGGAGAAGAACTGGTTCGATTGCATCCGGTCGGGCGCCACTCCGTTCGCGAATATCGACCTCGCGATCAAGGCCCATGTGGTGCTTTGCCTGTCGGAAATGTCGGAACGCTTGAGCTTGACTCTGCTCTTCGACGAGAAAGCGCGCACCATCAAGACGGGCGACGGCAAAGTCGTATCGCCGATCAGCTACGATTCCATGGTGCCGGTGTCCGCTTAAGTCCGCACTTTGGTAAATCGGTTCTCCTTGCAGCCGCGCTCAGGTGAGCGCGGCTTTTTTTTGTCTGGTGAAGATGGGAGGTAGGGCGAGCCTGTCCCCAGCCAGCCGAGTCGGACGTGTTCCACGCAACGTGGTTGAGCGGCTCGTCGGGATGGACTTGCCCTGCCTGGTTCATGGGGCGGAGCAGGGTGACCGTACCGGGAAGTTTTCCAGGATGAATGAGGCGGCTCAGCTTTCGTTTCGTTTCACGCCAATCCGTGTCTCCGGTTCTTCAGGGGGAGGTTGGGGTTCAATCCCGGACTGCCGGAGGAGCCGTTTCTTCTCAACACGGGCGCGTGTTCTCACAATCCAGAGGTCGAGCAACGCGGTCAGTATCGCCAGCGCTGTGAACAGAAAACAGATGAGCCAGTACAGGATGAATCCAAGCCCTTTGCCCAGGCGCGGCTCCAATATCGTCTGTCCCCAGATCAGCAGCCCGCCCGCGACCAGCAAATAAAACATGCCGAACCATCGGCGGCGGGAATCGGCAGGGCCAAGCATGCTCGCACATTAGCCGAATCGCCTCGCTCTGCCAGTCGAAAGGGAAGTGAACGGCGCGGCTTGGCTTTGCTTTTGCGGCTCTTGCTATCCGGTGGTGCGGGTGGTAAAGGCTCTCTTGGAATTGCTCGCAATGCTTAGTGGTCATGGGCATAAATACGATGACGTTCGTTTCGCCCCATTTGGCGTATCAGGCGCGACGAGGGAGCATAGCCGCACGGCTCTGTGACCGAGGCGCAACGAAGCCACAGGCCAAATGGGGCGAAACCCGAAGGGCGGCAGGTCTTTTGCAGCCAGACTTCGTGGCTCGCTCCTTGCAGACCGCCGAGGGGTATGCGCGTCGCTCGCGCCTCGTCTGGCCGCAAAATCCCTTGCCGCGAACGTCATCGTATTTATGTCCATGACCACTTTGTCCCGGCCTTAACAACCGCCCGCATACCAGCGAACATGCAAATTGCCAAACAACTTGTTTTATTCCTGGCTAATCGGCCCGGCACGCTGGCCCGCGTGTGCGACGTCCTGGGAGCGGCAAAGATCAATATCTACGCGATTTCAACCAGCGACACCGTGGACCATATCGTCGTCCGGATGGTGCTCAGTGATCCCAAAGAGGCTCTCCGGATTTTCGAGGATCACGGCTCGCTGGTCCTTGCCACCGACGTGTTGATGATCGAAGGCAGCAATAAACCCGGTTCCCTGGCGGCCATGGCCCACAAACTGGCGGACGCCGGCATGAACATCGAATACGCTTACTGCGCCACTACTCCGGACGCCAAAAAGGGGCTCCTGATCCTCCGCGTGTCGAATCCGCACAAAGCGTTGAAAATCCTGAATAGCTGAACACTAAAGCTTTCCGATCGCTTTGCTTAACGCGTACTGCGCGCGGTCGAAATCGGCAATCGCTTTGGCATAATCCAGCCGGGCGCGCGTCAGGTCCTGTTCCGCCTGGATGGTTTCCAACACCGCGCCGACGCCGAACTGTTTTCGATCCTGCGCGAGTTGCTGGCTCCTCTCAGCCGCTTTCAGAGCGCGCTCCACGATCGCGATCTGGTCGGCGAGCGAGACGAACCGGGTGTGCGCCTCGATGACTTGCCGGACGATTTCATCGCGGAGTTTCTCCTGGCCAAGCTTGGCCACGTTCAACCGCGATTCAGCCGACCGTTTCCTTCCCTGATCGAAAAGCCCGCCCGGGCCAATCCGCCAGCCGAGCGTCAGCGCGTAATCCTCCGTGGCCCCGAAATTCCCGGAGCCGCTTCCGCGTCCTCCGCCCAACCCGCCCACGAAAGCCTGTGCGCCGACCGACGGAATCCACGGACCGTAGGTCACTCCGCTCCGGGATTTCTCCGCCGCGGCGATCAGCGATTGGCTTTGCTTTGCGTCCGGTCGATTCACGATGGCCTCCTGAACCAGCGAGCTCAGAACCGTGTTCGTGGCGATGAGTCCAAGCGGCACAAGTTCGCCATCGGCGCCGCGGAGTTCGACCGCCGGATCGAGGTGCAAGATTTGCGCGAGGCGCGCGGCCGCGAATCGATGTTGCTCCCGCGATTGTTGGCGAATCAACCGGTTGCGCTCGGCCTGAACCTGGACTCTCAATTCGTCTCCCTTGAAGGCGATACCCGCCTCGACCGCGCGCTGGACCTGATCCAGATAATTCTCAGAGATTCGGACCGTGTCTTCCGCCACGCTGACCGACGCCTGGGCGTAGAGCAATTCAAAGTAGCCCTGGACTGCGGCGAACGCGCTTTCTTGCCGTTGCGCATCCAGGCCGTGGGCGGCAGCATTCGCCAGTTGCTTCGCGGCCAGCGTCCGGTAGAGCGCTTCCCCAAAATCCCATTGCGCGGCAAGAGTTCCGCCCGCCACGTAGGATTGCTTGTCGGCGTCGAACACGTTCCCGACCACGTCTTGAAGCCGGTCTTCATGGCGCCGGTATCCAACCCCGGGCGCGAGCCAGGGAAAAAACTGCGACATCGCGATCGAGTGATTTGCTTTCGCCTCCGCCAGGCGTTCCCGCGCGATCTGGACATCCAGATTTTGCGCCCCGGCCAGGCGCAAAACGGTCGCCAGGTCGATCGCGTGAATACTGGTGTTCGCGACGCCAGGAGCACGCAGGACCGCGGACACTTCTGCTGTCTTCTGAACAGGTTGCTCTTGAGACCAGCCCAGGACCACAATTCGGGTTAAAGCCGCCGCCCCAATCGCCAATCGCCAATCGCCAATGGCCAATTTCACCGGGCCTCCACGGCGTTCACCGGTTGTCCCGCGGCGAATGTCTGTTTGCCGGCCAGAATCACCTGGTCTTCCGCGCTGGCGCCGGACACGATCTCCACGTTGGTTCCGTCATTGAAACCGGTCTTGACCGCAACCTTCTTCACTTTGCCGTCCACGACCGTGAAGACCGAATTGCCGCCACGCTCGACGACCAACGCCTCCACCGGAACCAACAGCGCGCCATGCTTCTTTTCGACGCCGATCTTCACCTGCGCGAACATGCCCGGACGAAGTTCCCATTTCGGATTCGGCAGCTCGGCTTCGACCAGCATCGTCTTGCTCGCTTCGTCGAGCGCATAGGCAATCCGCGTGACTTCGCCGCGGAAAATGCGTCCCGGAAGTTCTTCGACCGCGACCGCGGCGGGCTGGCCTTTGGCGGTGCGCGGCACTTCAGGTTCAGGGACCGCCACCTGGATCCGCACTTTGCTGAAGTCCATAAGCGTGAGAATCGCGGCCGTGTTGGCGGCGCTTCCGGAAGTCGCCGCTGGAATAAACGCGCCGGGATCGACGTAACGCGTCGTGATGACGCCCGAAAACGGCGCCGTGATCCGGGCGAAGCCAAGCAGTTTCTCGATTCGGTCCAGGTTCGCCCGGGCGACTTCGTATTTGCCTCGGGCATTATCCACGGTTTGCGGAACGACCAGATCCGGCGCCTTTTTCTGCGCCTCGACCGTGCGTTCAAAATCAAGCTTCGCCACCTCCACTTCAGTTTTGAACCTGGCAAGGTCCGCGATCAACTCCGGCACTTCGATGTCCGCGAGCAGGTCGCCTTCCTTGACCGCGTCGCCTTTGTCCACGTGGATGGTCTTGAGATAGCCCGCGACTTTCGCATAAAGCGTCGAGTGCTGATACGCCTTGACGTTGCCGGGCAAGGTAATGCTGCGAGTGATCTCGCCGGTTTTCGGATGGACCACTTTGACTTCCAGCGGCGGGGCGGGTTTGTTTTCGGCCCCGTGAAGCGGAACAACACCGCAGACAATGTGCAGCGCGATCCAGCATGACCAGAAGGACCGCGCAGAGGCAGGATGCCTCACTTGGTGCGCGTCGAGTCTGGATGGAATCCCAACGGGATTCAGTGCATCCACGAGTTGTCGGTGATCGCCGTCCACGTGGCGCAGAGTTGCACTCTGCCGTATCGCAGATTTGGAATCTGCGGCACGCCGGCCAATCTGGTGCGGTCGGGTGAGTTGGTCGCGCAGCCGACTACAAGTCGGCGATACGGCAGATTGAAAATCTGCGCTACGCTTCACCGCCAACTTGTGGATGCATCGAACGAGATTCTGCCCCAAAGCCCAGAGTTGCGAGGCGCGAGCTACCCTGGGGAATCTCTGGAATTTGGCCAAGTTGGAGAGTCCCCTCCCGCCTCGCCTGGCATTGGCGTCGGCGAGGGCAAACAGTTTTTTCAACATAGATCAAAGTTCTTCAACTAATCGTGTCCCACAGGCGAAACGTAATGGCCACTGAGCGGATCGTCGGGATCAAGCGACCGGGATTTGGTGCTCGACCGCACCCGCACAATGGCGAAGACCCACGGCAAGACCAGCAAGGTCGCCACCGTCGCCGCCGCCAGCCCGCCAATCACCGCCCGGCCTAGCGGCGCGGTTTGTTCGCCGCCTTCGCCCAGGCCCAGCGCCATCGGCACCATGCCCGCCATCATGGCCAGGCTCGTCATCAGGATCGGACGCAAGCGGCTCCGCGCGCCGTCCAGGGCGGCGTCCACCGCAGTCATGCCGGCGATGCGGCTGCGTTCGGCGAAAGTCACCAGCAGAATCGCGTTCGCCACCGCCACGCCGATGGCCATGATGGCGCCCATGAACGATTGCAGGTTGGCCGTGGTGCCAGTGAGCCAGAGCATGAGCACGACGCCGGCGATCACTGCGGGCACCGTCGAAACCACGACCAGGGAAAGTTGGAAGGACTGAAAGTTGGCGGCGAGCAAAAGGAAGATCACCACCACCGCGAGGAGCAGACCCGTGCGGAGCCCGTTCAGCATCTGTTCCATCGGCTTGACCTGGCCGCGCAACGCCACGTTGATGCGCGGCGGCGGATCGCCCACTTCGTTGAGCGCGCGCGTGATCTCAGTCGAGACCCGGCCCAGATCCGTCTCATGAATGTTGGCGGTCAACGTGACCTGCCGCGCCATGTTGTAGCGTTCGTATTGGCCTACAGCCGTGCCGTTGTTGACGCTGGCCACGTTGCGCAACAGGATGGGCTTGCCGTCCCGGTGCAAGACCGGGACGTTTTTCAGTTCTTCCGCCGATGCCAGTTGGAGTTGGGGAATCTGCACCTGGATTTGATAGGCCACGCCGCTGTTCGGGTCCGCCCAATACACCGGTTGCGTGAAGCGGCTGGAAGCCGTCGCCGCCACAAGCGAACGCGACACGTCGATCGTTTTGACGCCCATCAATCCCGCGCGCTCGCGGTTGACCGCCACATCGACCGTCGGGTAATCGAGCGACTGGCCGTACTGGATGTCGCGGAGCGCCGGAATCTTTTCCAGTTTTTCGCGAATCTTTTCGGCGAAGGCTTGGTTGGCCGCGAGGTTCGGGCCGCTCACGGCCACTTCAATCGGTGTGGGCGAACCCAGGCTCATCACGCGGCTGACAATGTCGCTGGGCTCGAACGAGAACCCCACATCCGGCATCCGCTGCCGGAGCTTCTCGCGCAGGCGCTCCTTTAAGTCATCGATCCGCACCGGCGCGCCCCGCTTTAACTGGACCTGCACGACGCCTTCTTCGGGGCCGCCGTTCCAATGATAGACGAGGTTGATCGGGTAGCTCGGAGGGTGAACGCCCACAAACCCCAGCGTCAGCGCCACATTTTCTTTGCCGACCTCGTCTTCAATCAGCTTGAGCACATCCAGCGCGAGAGCTTCGGTCGTCTCGACGCGTGTTCCGCTGGGCGCGCGCAACCGCAACAGAAGCTGCCCGGCATCGACTTTCGGGAAGATCTCCGTTCCCAGGCGATCCCCCACCACTTTGATTGCGGCCAGCGCCATCACCAGGTAAAGGGCCGTGATTATCCCGCGCAGCGCGACTGCTTTTCTCCCCAACGCGATGTAGAAATCCTGAAAACGCTGGAATGCAAAATAGGTCGTGGCGGCAGTTCGGATTCCTTCGGGGCGATGAGCGCGGATAATCCAGACCGCGATCACCGGGACGAAGGTGCTCGCCAGGAGGTACGACGCGACCATCGAAAAACCGACTGCGAGCGACAGCGGCGTGAACAACGCCCTGGCCGCGCCTTCCATGAAAAAGGAGGGAATGAACACCGCCAGCACGCAAAGCATCGCGATCAGCAACGGCAAGGCGATTTCTTTTCCCGAGTCGGCGACAGCCCGCGCGACACTGACTGGTTGTCTTGGACGGATGCCTTGCCCAGCCAGGTGCGTGTGGATGTTTTCGATCGCCACCGTGGACATATCGACGAGAATGCCCACCGCCAGGGCCAGTCCGCCCAACGTCATGAGATTGATGGTTTGGCCGGTGAGCCACAACGCGAACACGGCGGCCAAGAGCGACAGCGGAATGTTGACCACCACCACCACCGCGCTTCGCCAATCGCGAAGAAACAGCAGCACCATCGCGCCGGCCAGCACCGCGCCCAGCGCGCCTTCCGTCGTCAGTCCGGCGATAGCGCGCGTCACATACGGCGATTGGTCGAATTCATAGCTCACCTTCACGTCTTCGGGCAGCACGCTTTGGAACTTTGGAATGTTGGCTTTGACAAGATTGACCACCGAAAGCGTGGAAGCATCGGCGCGCTTGGTGACCGGGATATAGACCGTGCGGCGCCCATTCACGAGCGCGAAACAGGTCACGATGTCCGACGCGTCCAGCACTTCGGCCACGTCACGGATAAAGATCGCGGGGTAAACGCCAGTGCGCACCGGCACCGCTTCGAGGTCCTTGATGTTTCGCACCACTGAATTCAGCGGCACCATCGGGTATTTGTCGCCCAGGATGATATTGCCCGAAGGGCTGATCGTGTTCGCGGCCGCGATGGCGCCGACGACTTCGTCAGGCGACATGTTGTAAGCGCGCAGGCGTTCCGGTTTGACGTTCACGACAATGCTGCGCGCGCTGCCGCCGAAGGGCGGTGGCGCGGAGACACCTGGGAGCGTGGCGAACAAAGGCCGGACCAAATTCAGCGCCGCGTCCTGCATCTGGCCGACGGTGTGGTTTGGATTGTCCGTCGAGAACACCAGATTGCCCACGGGCACGCTTCCGGCATCGAAACGCATGACGAACGGCGGCACCGTGCCCGGCGGCATGAAAGCGCGCGAACGATTCACCTGCGCCACGGTTTCGGACACCGCCTGCGACATGTCGGTGCCCGGATGGAATTGCAGCTTGATGATGGACGCGCCCTGAATGGACTTCGATTCGACGTGCTCGATGCCCGTGATGTAGAGGAAGTGGTACTCGTAGTAATACGTGAGGTAACCCTCCATCTGCGCCGGGTCCATCCCGCCGTAAGGTTGCGCCACATAAATCGTGGGAATGCCCAGCGGCGGAAAGATGTCCCGCGCCATCTTCTGCAGCGCCAGCCCTGCGCCCAGAACCACCGCAATGATGAGCACGATGACCGTCAGCGGTCGGCGCATGGCCGGTTGAACGAGATTCATGGCAACGGCGGAACAAAACTTTCGGGCAGAGTCTCAACCCGTGAGGTTTCTGGCAAAGGATAATCCGGCGGCGAAGCCTCAACGGGCCTCAACGGGCCTCAACGGAATTCCGGAAAAGAACTTGTCGGTTCAGTCCCTGGACAAAGACGAGCAGGGTTTGGTGCGGCATGCGACGCAGCTCGCGACTGGCTGAACTGGGCTGCAACCATTCAGTTCGGCCGCAATTCTCGCAGTGCGGCGCAACCGCAGTCAAATTCCTGGAAAAAGTGCTGTGAATCATGCCACCAGGAGCGCGGGCGGCCCGCCCGCGAGAACGTGTGATTCCGATTCCGAAGAACATCTTCACGTTGAGCAGGGACCCGCGGGCGGCCCGCCCGCGCTCCTTTCGTCCAATCGCAAGCGGCAATACTCGTCTCCCCAACGAGCGCTGCTCCATGGCCATTCGGCCGGTTCGCGCGCAAGGCCCGCTTTAACCGGATTACTCTCGGTGTATCGGACGGTCTTGCGGAAATGCGCTTCGTCGCGGATGTAGCGGTCGAAGTATTCATCCTGCCAGAAGTGCCCGGCGCGCCCCAGGAGCTGGTTGGCCTTCTTCGAGGTATAGGATATGAAGGGCCATCTCCGTAGAATCAGCGCGTCCTGGGAAAGCGCCTATTCCGCCTTCGACAACGCCTACAGCGGGCTGGCGGAAGACCTGGCGCGCACTCGGTTTCCGAGGTCTTAGGGTCTGTGCAAAAATAAATTGCGGTTTTGGCGGGAGCGATTCCACCGCGCCAATATCAAAAGGAAACTGGATTTGAAGGACAGCGCCTCGCTGGTGCACTACGC